>NZ_JBWKJV010000002.1:151842-421583 GCF_056432045.1 Streptomyces sp. NPDC045701
GGCCTCGACGGCGGGGGCGGCGACGGGCGCGGCGGCCTGCGGCTCCTCGACCGGAGCCTCCGCCACCTGCGGGGCACCCGCCGGGGCGGTCGCCTTACGGGTGGCGCGGCGACGCGTACGGGCCGGAGCCGCCTCGGCGACCGGGGCCTCGACGGCGGGGGCGGCGACGGGCGCGGCGGCCTGCGGCTCCTCGACCGGAGCCTCCGCCACCTGCGGGGCACCCGCCGGGGCGGTCGCCTTGCGCGTGGCGCGGCGGCGCGGACGCGCCGGAGCGGCCTCGGCGGCCTCGCCGGACGCCTCGGCGAGGGAGGCCACATCGGCCACCTCGGCCGCGGGCGCCCCGACGACGACCTCACCGGCCGGGGCGTCCCCGGCGGCCGCCGTCACCGGCGGTCCGGCGGGGCGCGACGCGGCGCGGCGACGGCGGCGCGGCGGCAGCGTGTCGCTGGGAGAGGCGTTGTCCTCGTTGTGGTTACCGGCGGTGGCGCCGGTTTCGTTCGGCTCGAGCATGCGGGCGGTTCTCCCGTCACGCTCCCGGGCGCCGCGTCTGGCGCGGCGCCGCACGGGAGCTGTTATGTCTGGCTCGCCGGTTCCGTACGCGTTGTACGCACGGCCTGGCGAAAGTCTCCTGTGGGTGTACGCGGCCCGACCCAGGTGGCTCCCGAGTGCCAGGGCCGCGCTATGACGACAGCCCTACGCGGAACCTGCACCTGTCGGCTCCGGGGCGGCGGCGGGTCCGGCGGCCTTTTGTGGGGCGGCCGTGACTGCCTCGCGGTCGGGCGCGAGCGGGTCGGTCACCGTGCCGGACTCCTCGTCGAAGAGCCCCTGCGCCAGCCTGGTCACCGCTGCGGGGACCGGCGGCGCCAGGTCGGCCACAGCTCGGAGACCGGACAGGACGTCGTCGGGTCGCACGGCAGGTGTCACGTGCCGAACAACCAGCCGCAGTATCGCACAGGGCCCCTGCCCCGGCCTATCGGACGGCGCGGGAGTGGCCTCCAGTCCTGCCACGGCGGCCCGCGCGTCGAAGGTGCGCATCCCGTTCTTCGTCCTGCGCTGCACCTCGACGGCGTCGGCGGCGAGGAAGGCGGCGACGGCGCGCTCGGCGTCCTCGGCCGCCACCCCTTCCAGGCGCAGCTCCCAGACGGAGGCGGTCAGCCGGTCGGCGAGACCCGGCGTACGTGCCTCGACGGCGTCGGTGATGTCGAGTCCGTCCGGCAACGACTCGTCGAGCAGTTCGCGCAGCTTCTCCGGGTCGCGCCGCTCGGTGAGCGCGATCTCCAGGAACTCGGCCTCGGAGCCCGTGCCGGTGGGGGCGGCATTGGCGTACGAGACCTTGGGGTGCGGTGTGAAGCCGGCCGAGTACGCCATGGGCACCTCGGCGCGGCGCAGCGCGCGCTCGAAGGCGCGCTGGAAGTCGCGGTGGCTGGTGAACCGGAGGCGGCCGCGCTTGGTGTAGCGCAGACGAACGCGCTGCACTGCCGGTGCGGGCGGCGGGCCTTCGGGCTGTCGCTTGCCCAGTGGTTCTTCTCCTCGGTGCGGGGCGGGCGCGGTGGCGCTCCGCCCACGAAATTCGGGCGGCTCCCGGGGGTCCCGCCCGGCTCACCCCCGCTTGCGCAGGGAGATCTCGGGTGCGGGCGCCACGCCGGGCGCAGTCGTTGTACTACCCAGACTACGCGCCGGAGCACCTGCCGGTTCCCCGGCCCGTCCCACCGCCGGTCCGCCGACCAGCGCCCGCCACGCGTCCCGGCGGGCCCGGCGCACCGTTTCGGCGGCCGAGGCGAGCGCCACCCGGGTGGCGCGCCCCGCCGTGACTGCCGCGTCGCGGACCGGCCGCCACAGGTGGTCGCGCAGGGCGTGCCCGACCGGGGCGCACACGTTCCGGTAGCACCAGACCAGCGGCCGGCCCACCAGGTTCCGGCCCAGCCACTTCAGCGCGCGCCCCAGGGCCCGCGAGACGTACCCGGCGCCCCGCCAGGCCATGACGAACGTCCACCCCACCGGGGAGAGCACCCAGCGGTACAGCCACCGCGCGGACGGGTCGAGGACCCACCGGTACAGCCACACCAGCGGGACGACGATCCCGTACCGCACCACGGGCACGACGACGTACCGCCACAGCGCCACCCAGGGCCACACGATCAGCGCCTTCGCCAGCCACAGCAGCGCCCGCCCCAGCGGGACGAGCGCCCACCGGTACAGCCACCGCGCCGGTACCACCACCAGCGTGTCCGCCAGCCACAGCAGGGCGCGCCCGAGCGGGGCGAGGACCCACCGGTACAGCCATCCGGCCGGCTTCACCAGCCCGTACGTCACCAGCGCCCCCGCCAGCCACGCCAGCCCCCGCGCGAACGGCGCGAGGACGTGCGCGTACAGCCACACCACGGGGACGACCAGCAGCAGGTACAGCATCCGGCCGAGCGGCCTCAGCACGACCCGGTCGAGTGCCCGGCCGCACACGGCCAGGGCGTCCCACACCACACGCACGGGCAGGACGACGAGCAGCACCACGATCCGCACCGGGATCCTGATGGCCGCCGTCAGGCACCCCTCGGGTTCACGCTTCTCCACGTCCATGCCCGACAGGACGCAAGCGGCCCGGCCTGGGGTTCTTCCCGGGCCGGGCCGTTGCGCGGACGTTACGCGGCTACTTGACGACGGTCAGCGGAAGCAGCTTCTTGCCGGTGGGGCCAATTTGTATGGCCGTGTCCATCTGCGGGCAGACACCGCAGTCGAAGCACGGCGTCCAGCGGCAGTCCTCGACCTCGGTCTCGTCGAGGGCGTCCTGCCAGTCCTCCCAGAGCCAGTCCTTGTCGAGACCGGAGTCCAGGTGGTCCCAGGGCAGGACCTCCTCGTAGGTGCGCTCGCGGGTGGTGTACCAGTCGACGTCCACGCCGAAGGAGGGCAGCGTCTTCTCGGCGCACGCCATCCAGCGGTCGTAGGAGAAGTGCTCGCGCCAGCCGTCGAAGCGGCCGCCGTCCTCGTAGACGGCGCGGATGACGGCGCCCACGCGGCGGTCGCCGCGCGAGAGGAGGCCCTCGACGATGCCGGGCTTGCCGTCGTGGTAGCGGAAGCCGATGGAGCGGCCGTACTTCTTGTCGCCGCGGATCTTGTCGCGGAGCTTCTCCAGGCGGGCGTCGGTGTCCTCGGCGGACAGCTGCGGCGCCCACTGGAAGGGGGTGTGCGGCTTGGGCACGAAGCCGCCGATGGAGACCGTGCAGCGGATGTCGTTCTGCCCGGAGACCTCGCGGCCCTTCTGGATGACGCTCATCGCCATGTCGGCGATCTGAAGGACGTCGTCGTCGGTCTCGGTGGGCAGGCCGCACATGAAGTACAGCTTCACCTGGCGCCAGCCGTTGCCGTACGCGGTGGCGACCGTGCGGATCAGGTCCTCCTCCGAGACCATCTTGTTGATGACCTTGCGCATGCGCTCGGATCCGCCCTCGGGGGCGAAGGTCAGGCCGGACCGGCGGCCGTTCCTGGTCAGCTCGTTGGCCAGGTCGACGTTGAAGGCGTCCACGCGGGTGGACGGCAGCGACAGGCCGACCTTGTCCTCCTCGTACCGGTCGGCGAGGCCCTTGGCGATGTCACCGATCTCGGAGTGGTCGGCGGAGGACAGCGACAGCAGGCCCACCTCCTCGAAGCCGGTCGCCTTGAGACCCTTCTCGACCATCTCGCCGATGCCGGTGATGCTTCGCTCCCGCACGGGGCGCGTGATCATGCCGGCCTGGCAGAAACGGCAGCCGCGGGTGCAGCCGCGGAAGATCTCGACGGACATCCGCTCGTGCACGGTCTCGGCGAGCGGGACGAGCGGCTGCTTCGGGTACGGCCACTCGTCGAGGTCCATGACGGTGTGCTTGGACACCCGCCACGGGACGCCGGACCTGTTCGGTACGACGCGGCCGATGCGGCCGTCGGGGAGGTACTCGACGTCGTAGAACGCCGGGATGTACACGGAGCCGGTCTTCGCGAGGCGGAGGAGGACCTCCTCGCGGCCGCCGGGGCGGCCCTCCGCCTTCCAGGCGCGGATGATCGAGGTCATGTCGAGCACGGCCTGCTCGCCGTCACCGATGATCGCGGCGTCGATGAAGTCGGCGATCGGCTCGGGGTTGAAGGCCGCGTGGCCGCCCGCGAGGACGATCGGGTCGTCGAGCGTGCGGTCCTTCGACTCCAGCGGGATGCCCGCGAGGTCGAGGGCGGTGAGCATGTTGGTGTAGCCGAGCTCGGTGGAGAAGCTTAGGCCGAACACGTCGAACGCCTTGACCGGCCGGTGGCTGTCCACGGTGAACTGCGGCACCCGGTGCTCGCGCATCAGCGCTTCGAGGTCGGGCCACACGCTGTACGTGCGCTCGGCGAGCACGCCCTCGCGCTCGTTCAGTACCTCGTAGAGGATCATGACGCCCTGGTTGGGCAGCCCGACCTCGTAGGCGTCCGGGTACATGAGCGCCCAGCGCACGTCGCAGTCGTCCCACTCCTTGACCGTGGAGTTGAGTTCACCGCCGACGTACTGGATCGGCTTCTGCACATGCGGAAGCAGAGCTTCGAGCTGAGGGAAGACGGACTCGGCAGGCATCTGGCGAACCTTCGTGAGCTGGCAGGGCGACTCTCAAGCGTAACCCGCTCGGAGTCACCCTCCCGACGGCGATCACGGAACGCCGGTACGGTCAGGCCCGCAGCCTGCCCGGCCGCGAGGCCCTCGCCCACACCTCGGGCAGCTCCTGTTCGCGCTGGGCCCCACATGCCTCCTCCTGGCCGTACAGCAGGCCCCAGGTGAAGGCGGTCTCGCCGGACAGGTGGGCCTGGACGGCGAGGTCGCGCAGGGTGTCGCGGGCGACGACGCTGTCCTGGTGGTCGCCGAGGACCTTCTGCACGGCCTTCACCCGCTTGCCGAACCGCCGCGCGGGCCCGCCCAGCACCGGTACGGCCGTCTCGGCGGCGTACCGGACCCGCTTGGCGGCCTTGCGGGCCTCGTGCAGGGCGACGTCGCGGTCGTGGCCGGCCGGGAGGGCGAGCGCGCGGTCGACGCGGACGGCAAGCCGCTCGTGGTCCTTCACGAGCGCGCGGGCCAGCACCGGGCCCGCGTCCTTCCGGGCGGCGGGCCGCAGCGGCGGGTCGGCGAGGAGGGCGGCCAGCGAGTCCAGCAGGGCGGTGTAGCGGTCGCTGTCGAGGACGGCGAGGGTGCGTTCGCGCGCCGCGGCGCGGCCGGCGCCGGCCCAGGCGCGCAGCCGGCCCCGGACGGGGCCGAGGAGCAGGGTGACGGGCAGCCCGTCCACGCGGGCAGTGAGCCGCTCGGTGAGGACCTCCTGGTCGCGGTCGACGCCGAGCTCCCGGGCCAGCCACTTCAGCTCGTCGGCGACGGGCCCGGTGGCGGCCGGGTCGAGGACCTTCCGGTACGTGCGGAAAGCGCTGCGCAGGCGGCGGGTGGCGACCCGCATGCTGTGCACGGAGTCGGGCAGGTCGCGGCGTACGGCGGCGTCGTAGGTGGCCAGTTGGTCGGCCTGTTCGCGCAGGTGGGCGAGGATGCGGCCGCCGGCGGTGCCGTCCTTCGCGGGGGCCGGTGGGGGCGGGGTGCCGGTGGCCTGGAGCGCCCTGGCGAGTTTGGACGCCGCCCGGGAGGGCTTGAGGCCCTTCTTGCGGAGCCGTTTGTCGACGGCGTCGAGGAAGGCGGGGTCGCCGTCGTCGGCGAGCTCCACCTCGATCTCGGTCCACTCGGCGGTGCCGCCGTCCCCGCCGGAGAGGCGCTCGGCGCTGACCGTGTCGGTGCCGGCCTCGGCGAGGAGGGTGCCGTCGCCGTCGACGAGGTGGCGCACCTCGCGGCGGGACCGGAGCCGCACCAGCGGGACGAGCGGGGCGCCGCGGGTCCGGGCACGGACCAGGCCGGCCAGGGAGCCGGGTACGTCGTCCTCCAGCGGGGCGCGCACTTCGTCCCGCACGCCGGGGGCGACCGGCA
Organism: Streptomyces sp. NPDC045701; assembly: GCF_056432045.1. Classification (NCBI taxonomy): domain Bacteria; kingdom Bacillati; phylum Actinomycetota; class Actinomycetes; order Kitasatosporales; family Streptomycetaceae; genus Streptomyces; species Streptomyces sp. NPDC045701. The sequence continues at coordinate 157,790 of NZ_JBWKJV010000002.1, forward strand.
GTTTCAGGTGCCAGCCCGCGTCGTCGCCGCCGGTGCGGCGGCGCAGGGTGAGGGACGCCGCGGCGAGGCGGAGGTCCTCGGTGTCGTAGTAGACGGCGTCCAGCTCGACGACGCCCTGGTCCAGGACCGCCGCGACGCCGCGTACTCCGGTGAGGTCCGGGAGCCGGGTGTCGGGGTCCGCCTCGTACTTCCGCTCGATCTCGCGCTTCGTGTCCGCCCTCATTCGCATTCAAGTGCCCACGGGAGCGACGTTCATGCGGTCTACGCGGTGAGCGGTCGTTGCACCCTGATCGACTGGAGCAGCCCGATCGCCACCCAGACCGCGAACATCGACGATCCGCCGTACGACACGAACGGCAGCGGCAGGCCGGCGACCGGCATGATGCCGAGAGTCATGCCGATGTTCTCGAAGGACTGGAAGGCGAACCAGGCGATGATCCCGGCGGCGACGATCGTGCCGTACAGCTCGGTCGTCTCGCGGGCGATCCGGCAGGCGCGCCACAGGACGACGCCGAGGAGCGCGATGATCGTGACTCCGCCGATGAAGCCGAGCTCCTCGCCGGCGACCGTGAAGATGAAGTCGGTCTGCTGCTCGGGGACGAACTGACCGGTGGTCTGGTGGCCGTTGAACAGCCCCGCCCCGTACAGGCCGCCGGATCCGACGGCGATGCGTGCCTGGTTGGTGTTGTAGCCGGCGCCGGCCGGGTCGAGCTCGGGGTTGGCGAAGGCGGCGAACCGGTTGATCTGGTACTGGTCGAGGACGCCGAGCGCGGCGACGAGCACCGCGCCGATGACGCCCGCGCCGATCAGCCCGAAGATCCATCGGTTGGAGGCGCCGGAGGCGAGCAGCACGCCCAGCACGATGACGACCATCACCATCACCGACCCCAGGTCGGGCATCAGCATGACGATGGCCATCGGCAGGACGGCGAGGCCGAGGGACTTGGCGACCGTGCGGTGGTCGGGGTGGAGCTGGTCTCCCGCGTCGACCTTGGCGGCCAGCAGCATCGCCATGCCCAGGATGATCGTGATCTTGACGAACTCGGACGGCTGGAGGGAGAAGCCGCCGCCGATGACGATCCAGGCGTGGGCGCCGTTGATGGTGGCGCCGAGCGGGGTGAGGACGAGCAGGACGAGCACCACCGACAGTCCGTACAGGACCGGCACCGCGCCCCGCAGGGTGCGGTGGCCGAGCCAGACGGTGCCGATCATCAGGACGATGCCGATTCCGGCGTTGAGGACGTGGCGGAAGAGGAAGGCGTACGGGTCGCCCTCGGTGAGTTCGGTGCGGTTCCGGGTCGCCGACCACACCAGCAGCGAGCCGATGAAGGACAGCGCGATCGCGGCGAACAGCAGCGGCCAGTCGAGCCTGCGCACCATCGAGTCGCGGGCGGTGAGCCTGCCCCAGACGCCGCGGTCGGGCGCGTAGCGGGCGACGGAGAAGTTGTTGGTTCCGGCCATCGTGGTCAGTCCCTCCGGTGCGGGGGCGGACCCGCGAGCTGCTGCTCCCCGTCGCCCTCGCCCGGGTCGACCTTCTGGGCTTCGGGGTCGTACGGCGTGACGGGCGGAGCCTCGATGGAGCCGTCCGGCTGGACCTTGGGCAGGGCGGCCTGCGGCCTGGGCAGCAGGGCGCGCTTGAGGTCCTGGTTGCCGGCGTCGTCGAGACCGTAGAGGGCGTCGTAGATGTTGCGCACGGCGGGGCCGGAGGCGCCGGAGCCCGTACCACCCTGGGAGATCGTCATGACGACGGTGAAGTCGTCGGTGTACGTCGCGAACCAGGAGGTGGTCTGCTTGCCGTAGACCTGGGCGGTGCCGGTCTTGGCCCGCATGGGGATCTTGTCCTGCGGCCAGCCGCCGAACCGCCAGGCGGCGGTGCCGCCGGGTTCGACGACGGAGCGCAGGCCCTTGTCCAGGTTGCTGATGGTCTCGGCGTCGACCGGCAGCCGGCCACCCGCCCGGGGCTTGATCTCCTCGACCTTCTTGCCGTCGGGGCTGATCACGGCCTTGCCGATGGTGGGCTTGAAGAGGGTGCCGCCGTTGCTGATGGCGGCGTAGGCGGTGGCCATCTGGATGGGGGTGACCAGGACGTCGCCCTGGCCGATGGCGTAGTTGATGCTGTCGAAGGCCTTGAGCTGGTTGCCCTCCAGGCAGCTCTCGTAGGCGATCTGCTCGACGTAGCTGCCGCCCTTCTTGCCCTGCTTGCACCAGGCGTCCTTGTTGGCCTCCCAGAACGTCTGCTTCCACCGGCGGTCGGGGATCCGGCCCTTGACCTCGTTCGGCAGGTCGATGCCGGTCTCCGAGCCGAGGCCGAACTCGCGGGCGGTCCGGTAGAACCAGTCGTGGGCGTTCTTCTTGGGCTTGAGGCCGCCGTCGCGCTGCCACTCCTTGTGGCCGAGGGCGTAGAAGACGGTGTTGCAGGAGAACTTCAGTGCCTCGCCGAGTGAGATGGGGCCGTGGCCCTTGGACTCGAAGTTGGCGAAGCTGCGGCTGCCGAGGCTGTAGGAGCTGCTGCAGTTGTAGCTGCCGTCGAAGGGGTAGCCGGCCCGCACGGCGGCGCTCGCCGAGACCACCTTGAAGATGGAGCCGGCCGGTGCCTGGCCCTGGATGGCCCGGTTGAGCAGCGGGTAGTTGGAGTTCTTGCCGGTGAGCTTGGCGTACTCCTTGCCGGAGATGCCGCCGACCCAGGCGTTGGGGTCGTAGTCGGGCTGCGAGGCCATCGCGACGACGCGGCCGGTCTTGGACTCCATGACGACGACGGCGCCGGAGTCGGCCTCGTACGGGCGGCCGGTGATCCGGTCGGTCTCCTTGCGGACGGTCTTCATCGCCTGGTGCAGTTCGTACTCGGCGACGGCCTGGACCCGGGCGTCGATGCTGGTGACGACCGTGGAGCCGGGCCGGCCGGGGTCGCTCTCCGCCTCGCCGAGGACCCGGCCCAGGTTGTCGACCTCGTAGCGGGTGACCCCGGCCTTGCCGCGCAGCGCCTTGTCGTACGTGCGCTCCAGGCCGGAGCGGCCGACCATGTCGGAGCGGAGGAACGGCGAGTCGGAGTCCTTGGCCTTCTCGATCTCCTCGTCGGTGACGGGTGAGAGGTAGCCGAGGACCTGGGCGGTGCGGGCGCCGCCGGGCGCGGTGTAGCGGCGTACGGCGGTGGGTTCGGCGGTGATGCCGGGGAAGTCCTCGGCGCGCTCGCGGATCTGGAGGGCCTGCTGGGTGGTGGCCTCGTCGGTGACGGGGATCGGCTGGAAGGGCGAGCCGTTCCAGCAGGGCTGCGGGGTCTTGGAGTCGCAGAGGCGGATCTTGTCCATGACCTCCTTGGGCTTCATGCCCAGGACCCCGGCCAGCCGGGTGAGGACGCCCTTGCCGTCGTCCTTCATCTTCAGCAGCTCGGTGCGGGACGCGGAGACCACGAGGCGGGTCTCGTTGTCGGCGAGCGGGACGCCGCGGGCGTCGAGGATGGCGCCGCGCACGGCGGGCTGGACGACCTGCTGGACGTGGTTGTTCTTCGCCTCGTCGGTGTACTCCTTGCCCTGCCGGATCTGGAGGTACCAGAGGCGGCCGCCGAGGGTGAGGAGCAGGGAGAAGACCAGGACCTGGATGACGATGAGCCGGATCTGGACCCGGGGGGTCCGCCCGGTCTCGGGGATGTTGCTCATGACGCGGTTGCCCCCTGGGTCACAGTCGCTTGACGCCCTTGATGCGTCCGGCTCGCGCCGCCCGGTTGCGGGCGGCCCTCATGCGCAGTACGCCGCGCTGCTCGCCGATCCTGAGGCCGGTGCCGTTCGCCATGAAGCCCGAGGCGACGTCGGCGCCGGTGCCGGGGGACTCGGCGAGGGGGTCGTTCTCGGCGCGTCTGGCGAGCGCCATGATCAGCGGGACGGTGAAGGGCGCGAGCAGCAGGTCGTAGACGACGGCGGTGGCCAGCAGGGAGACCAGGCCGACGTGGCGTGCCGCGGTGTCGCCGACGAGGGCGCCGACGCCCGCGTACAGCAGGGTCGAGCCGGCGGCCGCGACGACCACCATGACCATGGGGCCGGTGGCGGAGCGCAGCTGGCCGTTCCCGGGCTTGGCGAGGCCCACCAGGTAGCCGATGACGCACAGCACCAGGGCGTACCGCCCGGCGGCGTGGTCGGCGGGCGGGGCGAGGTCCACGAGGAGCCCGGCGCCGAAGCCGATCAGGGCGCCGCTGACGTGCCCGTAGACCAGGGAGAGGCCGACGACGACGAGCAGGAGCAGGTCGGGGACGGCGCCGGGGAGCTGGAGGCGCGCCAGGATCGACACCTGGACGACGAGGGCGACGACGACGAGCGTCGTGGAGAGCAGGATCCGGTTGAAGCGCATGGTCACTCCCCCTCCGGCTGCCCGCTCGGGGCCCCGCTGGGCGCGGCCGGGGACGGGGTCACCGTGACCGTGACGGTCGGCTCGGGTGTGGGCTTGGGCGGCAGCACGGTGTCGCGGGGGTCGGTGCGCGGGGCCTGGACGACGACGCCGACGACGTCGAGCTTGCTGAAGCCGACGTACGGGCGCACGAAGATGTTGCGGGTGAGGTTGCCGGTGGACGGGTCGACGCGGATGACCTCGCCGACCGGGACGCCGGGCACGAACGGTCTGTCGGCCCGCGAGCCGAAGGTGACGAGCCGGTCGCCCGGCTTGACCTTGGCCTTGCCGTTGAGGAGCTGCACGGACAGCGGGCGGTCGCCCTGGCCGGTGGCGAAGCCCAGCTCGTCGGAGCGCTCCATACGGGTGCCGACGGTGAAGTCGGGGTCGCTGGCGAGGAGGACCGTGGAGGTGCCGGGGCCGACGGTGGTGACGCGGCCGACGAGCCCGTCCCCGTTGATGACGGTCATGTCCCGCTTGATGCCGTCGTCGGATCCGGCGTCGATGGTGACCGTCCAGGAGAAGCCCTGGGCGGCTCCTATGGCGATGACCTCCGCCGCCTTGATGCCGTACTGGCCGGCGCCGGCCTTCTTCAGCAGGTTGTCGAGTTCGCGCACGCGGCTGCGGTTGCGGTCGTCGCTGCCGAGCTTGGCCCTGAGCGCGGCGTTCTGCCGCTCCAGCTCGGCGATGCGGTCGTGGCGTTCGCCCGAGTCCCGTACGGCGGCGATGGCGTTGCCGACCGGGTTGACGGCGGACGCGACGCTGTTCTCGACGGGGCCGAAGACCGTGGCGGCTGCCCGCCGGGCGCCGTCGACGGGTGACTCCTCGCCGCCGCGGATGTCCACCGTGATCAGCGCGAACGCGATGGCGACCAGCAGCACCAGGAGCAGCCGGCTCTCTCGTGTGTCCCTCACGTGGGGCGGCCGTGCCTTCCTCGTAGGAATCTCGCAGGAAATGCTCGTAGGAAATGTATGTGCCGTTATACCAACCGGAGCAACCGGCTCAACGAGCAGCCGTACGGGTCCGACAGCACCCGTACGGCTGACTCGTGGGCTCCGCTACCTGCGCGGCTGGGCGTCCAGCACCTGCTGGAGCGCCTCGAACTCCTCGACGCACTTGCCGGAGCCGAGCGCCACCGAGTCCAGCGGGTCCTCGGCGATGTGGATCGGCATGCCGGTCTCCCGGCGCAGCCGCTCGTCGAGGCCCCGCAGCAGGGCGCCGCCGCCGGTGAGGACGATGCCGCGGTCCATGACGTCGCCGGACAGTTCCGGCGGGCACTTGTCGAGGGTGGTCTTCACGGCGTCGACGATCGCGTTGACCGGCTCCTCGATGGCCTTGCGGACCTCGGCGGCCGAGATGACGACCGTCTTGGGGAGCCCGGAGACCAGGTCCCGGCCGCGGATCTCGGTGTGCTCGTCGGTCTCGAGGTCGTACGCCGAGCCGATGGTGATCTTGATCTGCTCGGCGGTCCGCTCGCCGAGCAGGAGGCTGTACTCCTTCTTGACGTGCTGGATGATGGCGTTGTCCAGTTCGTCACCGGCCACCCGGATGGACTGTGCCGTGACGATGCCGCCGAGCGAGATGACGGCGACCTCGGTGGTGCCGCCACCGATGTCGACGACCATGTTGCCGGTGGCCTCGTGGACCGGGAGGCCGGAGCCGATGGCGGCGGCCATGGGCTCTTCGATGATGTGCACCTGGCGGGCGCCCGCCTGCGTGGACGCCTCGATGACGGCGCGGCGCTCGACGCCGGTGATGCCCGAGGGCACACAGACGACGACCCGCGGGCGGGCGAGGTAGCGGCGCTTGTGGATCTTGAGGATGAAGTAGCGGAGCATGCGCTCCGTGATCTCGAAGTCGGCGATCACGCCGTCCTTCAGCGGGCGGACGGCCACGATGTTGCCGGGCGTCCGGCCGATCATCTTCTTCGCTTCGGCGCCGACCGCCAGGATGCCGCCGGTGTTGGTGTTGATCGCGACGACGGACGGCTCGTTGAGGACGATGCCGCGACCCCTCACGTACACCAGCGTGTTGGCGGTCCCGAGGTCGACAGCCATGTCACGGCCGATGAACGACATTGAGTTCCCCTTGTTTCCCATGAGGATGCGTCGGGCCTTCCCAATTAGAGCGTTGACGGCTTCTCAGGTCGGCGAGGTGGGTGGTGTGGCGAGGAGATTCACATCGTAGTCCCGCCTGCGCGGACACGGCGCGGTGGCCCGCCTCTGTATAGGTGACGATGTGACGGAGCGATGCGTTCCCGGTCGGCACGTTCATATGCCGAAGGGCGACCGAAATTCCTTCGGTCGCCCCAGGTCATGAGCGCTGTATGGCTGACAGCGGCTCAGGAAATGCCGGGGAAGAAAATCTTCAGTTCCCGAATGGCGGACTCCTCGGAGTCCGAGGCATGGATCAGGTTCTCCCGGACGATGGTGCCGAAATCACCACGGATGGACCCGGGTGCCGCGGCAATCGGGTCGGTCGGTCCCGCCAGTCGGCGTACACCCTCGATGACCCGCTCGCCCTCGACCACCAGCGCGACGACCGGCCCGGACGACATGAACCCCACCAGCGGCTCGTAGAACGGCTTGCCCTTGTGCTCGCCGTAGTGCTGCTCCAGCGTCTCCTGGTCCAGGTGGCGCAGCTCCAGCGCGGTGATGGCCCATCCCGCCTTGCGCTCGATGCGGCCGATGATCTCGCCGATCAGGCCGCGGCGTACGGCGTCGGGCTTGAGGAGGACGAGCGTGCGCTGGGTCATGTGTGTACGGCTCCTTGCAGGCATACATGTGCGGTGAGCCGAGGCTACAGGGACGGCGGCCCGGCCCGGCACGGGGTCCCGGGTTCCACGGCGGTACGCCACCGCCCCTGGCGGGGTGGGCGTCAGGGGGCCTGGGCCGCCCACTTGGCCTTGGCCTCGTCGATCCTGCGGCCGAAGTGGACCGACGCCCACCACAGCCCCGCGAACACCGCGCCCAGGAAGAACATCACCGGCACGACGAAACCGCTCAGGATCAGCGCCACCTGGAGCGCCCATCCGAGCTGTGTCCCGCCCGGCCGGGTGATCATGCCGCAGAGCAGCACGCTCAGGACCATGAGGACGCCGCACACCGTCCAGACGGTGCCCATGGACAGGCTGTCGTCCTTCATGGCCACCAGGCCGGCGAAGCCGATCACGAAGAACTCGCCGATCAGCGTGGAAGCACAGAGCGTACGCATCAGAGACCTCAGCCCTTCCCGAGCAGCAGCCGGGCCTCGCCGACCGTGATCACCGAACCCGTCACGAGGACGCCCGCCCCCGCAAACTCGGACTCCTCCTCCGCCAGGGTGATCGCCGCCTCCAGCGCGTCGTCCAGCCGCGGCTCGACCACCACCCGCTCGTCGCCGAAGACCTCGACGGCGATCGCGGCCAGCTCGTCCGCGTCCATCGCGCGGTGGCTGGAGTTCTGAGTGACGACGACCTCCGCGAAGATCGGCTCGAACGCCTCCAGCAGGCCCCGGACGTCCTTGTCACCGCTCGTGCCGACGACACCGACCAGCCGGGAGAAGCCGAACGCCTCGCTGATGCCCTCGGCCGTGGCCCGCGCGCCCGCCGGGTTGTGCGCGGCATCCAGCACCACGGTCGGGCTGCGCCGCACCACCTCCAGGCGGCCCGGCGAGAGCACGGAGGCGAACGCCCCGCGGATCCGGTCGAGGTCCAGCGTCCGCGCCTCCTGGGCGCCCACGCCGAAGAACGCCTCGACCGCCGCCAGCGCCACCGCCGCGTTGTGCGCCTGGTGCGCGCCGTACAGCGGCAGGAAGATCTCCTCGTACTCGCCGCCGAGCCCGCGCAGGGTGAGCAGCTGCCCGCCGACCGCGACCTCACGGGAGACGACGCCGAACTCCATGCCCTCGCGGGCCACCGTCGCGTCCACCTCGACGGCCTTCTTCAGCATCACCTGCGCCGCGTCCACCGGCTGCTGCGCCAGGACGACGGTGGCGCCCTGCTTGATGATCCCCGACTTCTCGCCGGCGATCTCCGCGGGCGTCGAACCCAGCCGGTCCGTGTGGTCCAGGTCGATGGGGGTGACGACGGCGACGTCGCCGTCGATCACGTTTGTCGCGTCCCAGCTGCCGCCCATGCCGACCTCGACGACCGCCACGTCCACGGGTGCGTCGGCGAACGCGGCGTACGCCATACCGGTGAGGACCTCGAAGAAGGACAGCCGGTACTCCTGCGAGCCGTCGACCATCTCGACGTACGGCTTGATGTCCCGGTACGTCTCGATGAACCGCTCGTGGCTGATCGGAGCACCATCCAGGCTGATCCGCTCGGTGATCGACTGCACGTGCGGCGAGGTGTACCGCCCGGTGCGCAGGTCGAACGCGCCCAGCAGCGCCTCGATCATCCGGGCGGTGGACGTCTTGCCGTTGGTCCCGGTGATGTGGATCGACGGGTACGCGCGCTGCGGCTCGCCCAGCACGTCCATCAGCGCCGCGATCCGCGACACCGACGGCTCCAGCTTGGTCTCGCCCCAGCGGGTGGCCAGCTCCTGCTCCACCACCCGCAGCGCCTGGTCGACCTCCGGGTCGGCGGGCCGCGAGGGCACCGCCTCGGCGGCGTCGGGCGGACCGGCCTGGGTGCGCAGCGTACGGCTGCCGGCCTCGATCACCGCCAGGTCGGGATCTCGGTGGGTCTCGGCTTCCACGATGTCGTCGAAGTCGTCGCTGTCGCTGGACGGGGGCTGCTCACTCACGGGGCCAGTCTACGGAGCCCCGCCGACAACACCGGGACCGGTGCCGCGACGGCGGGAGTGCGGGGCGTGTGCCCCCCGCGCCCCCGCCGTACGGGTCACGCCTCGGGGAGGTTCGCCAGCTGGTTCTCGATGCGGGCGATGTCCTCGTCGGCCTTGGCCAGGCGCGTACGGATCTTGTCGACGACCTGGTCGGGCGCCTTGGCGAGGAACGCCTCGTTGCCGAGCTTGGCCTCCGCCTGCCGGCGCTCCTTCTCGGCCGCCGCCAGGTCCTTGGTGAGGCGCTTGCGCTCCGCCGCCACGTCGATGGTGCCCGACAGGTCGAGCGCGACGGTGGCGCCCGCGACGGGCAGGGAGGCGGTGGCGTGGAAGCCCTCGCCCTCCGGCTGGAGGCGCAGCAGCTGGCGGATGGCGGCCTCGTGCGGCGCGAGCGCCGTGCCGGTGAGGTCCAGACGGGCCGGGACCTTCTGGCCGGGCTGGAGGCCCTGGTCGGAGCGGAAGCGGCGGACCTCGGTGACGACCCGCTGGACGAGCTCGATCTCCTTCTCGGCGGCCTCGTCGCGGAAGCCCGAGTCGGCCGGCCAGTCGGCGATGACCAGGGACTCCTTGCCGGTGAGCGAGGTCCACAGCGTCTCGGTGACGAACGGGACGACCGGGTGGAGCAGCCGCAGCGTCACATCGAGGACCTCGCCCAGGACGCGGGCCGAGACCTTGGCGGGCTCGCCGCCGCCGAAGAACGTGGTCTTCGACAGCTCGACGTACCAGTCGAAGACCTCGTCCCACGCGAAGTGGTAGAGGGCGTCGGAGAGCTTCGCGAACTGGAAGTCCTCGTAGAACGCGTCGACCTCGGCGACCGTGGCGCCCAGGCGCGAGAGGATCCACCGGTCGGTCGCCGACATCTGCGACGGCTCCGGCAGCGGGCCGTCCACCGTCGCGCCGTTCATCAGCGCGAAGCGGGTGGCGTTCCAGATCTTGTTGGCGAAGTTGCGGGACGCCTGGACCCAGTCCTCGCCGATCGGCACGTCGGTGCCGGGGTTGGCGCCACGGGCCAGGGTGAAGCGGACGGCGTCGGAGCCGTAGGCGTCCATCCAGTCCAGCGGGTCGACGACGTTGCCGAACGACTTGGACATCTTCTTGCCGCGCTCGTCACGGACGAGACCGGTCAGCGCGATGGTCTTGAACGGGACCTCGCCGTCCATCGCGTACAGGCCGAACATCATCATCCGGGCGACCCAGAAGAAGATGATGTCGTGGCCGGTGAGGAGGACGTCGGTGGAGTAGAACTTCTCCAGGTCCGGCGTCCGCTCCGGCCAGCCGAGCGTGGAGAACGGCCACAGGCCGGAGGAGAACCAGGTGTCCAGGACGTCGGTGTCCTGGGTCCAGCCCTCGCCGGTGGGCGGCTCGTCGTCCGGTCCGACGCAGACGACCTCGCCGTCCGGGCCGTACCAGACGGGGATGCGGTGGCCCCACCACAGCTGGCGCGAGATGCACCAGTCGTGCATGTTGTCGACCCAGTCGAAGTACCGCTTCGACATGTCCTCGGGGTGGATCTTCACCCGGCCGTCGCGGACCGCGTCACCGGCCGCCCGGGCGAGCGGGCCGACCTTGACCCACCACTGCATCGACAGGCGCGGCTCGATGGTGGTCTTGCAGCGCGAGCAGTGGCCGACGGAGTGGACGTACGGGCGCTTCTCGGCGACGATCCGGCCCTGCGAGCGCAGCGCGCGGACGACGGCGCTGCGCGCCTCGAAGCGGTCCAGGCCCTGGAAGGGACCGTGGACGGTGATGACGCCGCGCTCGTCCATGATGGTCATGGACTCCAGGCCGTGGCGCCGGCCGATGGCGAAGTCGTTCGGGTCGTGCGCGGGGGTCACCTTGACGGCGCCGGTGCCGAACTCGGGGTCGACGTGCGTGTCGGCGACGACCGGGATGGTGCGGTCGGTCAGCGGCAGCTTGATGCGCTTGCCGACGAGGTGCCGGTAGCGCTCGTCGTCCGGGTGGACGGCGACCGCGGTGTCACCGAGCATCGTCTCGGCGCGGGTCGTGGCGACGACGAGCGTCTCGTCGCCCTCGCCGTACCGGATGGAGACGAGCTCGCCGTCGTCCTCCTGGTACTCCACCTCGATGTCCGAGATGGCGGTCAGGCAGCGCGGGCACCAGTTGATGATGCGCTCGGCGCGGTAGATGAGCTCGTCGTCGTACAGCCGCTTGAAGATGGTCTGGACGGCCTTGGACAGGCCCTCGTCCATGGTGAACCGCTCGCGCGACCAGTCGACGCCGTCGCCGAGGCGGCGCATCTGACCGAGGATCTTGCCGCCGTACTCCTCCTTCCACTGCCAGACGCGCTCGACGAACTCCTCGCGCCCCAGGTCGTGGCGGGACTTGCCCTCCTCGGCGAGCTGCTGCTCGACCTTGTTCTGGGTGGCGATGCCGGCGTGGTCCATGCCGGGCAGCCACAGCGCCTCGTGGCCCTGCATCCGCTTGCGGCGGGTGAGGGCGTCCATCAGCGTGTGCTGGAAGGCGTGGCCCAGGTGGAGGCTGCCGGTGACGTTCGGCGGTGGGATGACGATGGTGTACGGGGGCTTCTCGCTCTTCGCGTCGGCCGTGAAGTAACCGCGCTCCACCCAGCGCTCGTACAGCTTCCCCTCTACCTCGGCCGGCGCGTACTGGGTCGGCAGTTCGGGGACGGATGCTGGCGGCTGCTGAGTGTTCTCGGTCACGGGCCACAGTTTAGAGGTGTCACAGGCCCGTACTGAAACGGGAATGTTCGGTAACGGTGTGACCCCCGCCGCCCCGCCCGGCAGGGCTTTCGGTCAGGATGTGAGGAACGCATAAGCATTCGGATGGGGGAACCCCTTAAATGAGTCACAACCAGCCGGGCCCGTACGGCGGACAGCCCCAGCAGCCCGGACCGTACGGTCAGCCGGGCCCTTACGGCCAGCAGCCGCAGGCGCCCCAGCCCGGCTACGGCTATCCCCAGCAGGCCCCGCCCCCGCAGGGCGTTCCCCCGCAGGGTTACGGCTACCCCCAGCAGCCCGGCCAGCCCGGCCAGCCGGGCCCCTACGGCCAGCCCCCGCAGCAGCCCCCCTACGGCGCGGGCCCCGGCGCCTACCCCCCGCCCCCGCCGGCCCCCGGCGGCGGCAGGAAGAAGACGGGCCTGATCCTCGGGGCCGTGGCGGCGGTGGCGGCCATCGCCGTGGGCGCGTACTTCGTCCTCGGCGGCTCGGGCGGCGGCGCGGACCTCGCGGACGACGGCCCGCACAAGCTGGTGACGCCGGAGAAGGTGCTCGGCGAGTACAAGAAGGGCAAGAGCGACGGCGGTTCGTCCGACGACGAGGACCTGCTCAAGGAAGCCGCCGCGTGGGGTGTGAAGGACGCCAAGGAGGTCGAGGCGGGGTACCAGGCCGGCGACGAGAGCAACCCCTTCGCCTCCAAGATGCTTCAGTTCGGCGGCGTCTACGGGCAGATCGAGGACCCCGAGAAGGTGGTGGACGCCTTCTTCGCCCACATGAAGGCGGAGTCCGAGAAGGACGCCGACGGCGACGCCAAGCTGGTCGGCAGCCCGCAGGCCTACGAGCCGGCGGGGCTGGAGAACGCCGTCCTGAAGTGCCAGCAGATGAAGGGCCTCACGGGCGCCTCGTCCGGTGAGGGTCCCAAGGACGTCACGCTCACCGTGTGCGTCTGGGGCGACCACAGCACCCTCGGCATGGTGATGCCGATCGACATGGCGAGTGCCATGACCGGCAAGGGCGGCGACCCGGCCGCGGCCGCCGACACGACCGCGAAGCTCCGCAAGGAGGTCCGCGTCAAGGCCTGATGCCCCGCGCGACACATCGAAGGGCGCCCCGCCGGTCGCTGGAACCGGCGGGGCGCCCTTCGGTGTGCGTGGCCGCTACGCGGACTTCTCGTGGCGGCCCGGGTCCTTGACGACCCTCGGGACCAGGGTCGGGTTGACGTTGTTGTGGACGACGTCCTCCGTGATGACCACGCGGGCCACGTCCTTGCGGGACGGGACCTCGTACATCACCGACATCAGGACCTCCTCCATGATGGCCCGCAGGCCGCGCGCGCCGGTGCCGCGGAGGATGGCCTGGTCGGCGATGGCCTCGAGGGCCGGGCGGTCGAAGTCCAGCTCGACGCCGTCGAGTTCGAACAGGCGCTGGTACTGCTTGACCAGCGCGTTGCGGGGCTCGACGAGGATCTTCAGGAGCGCCTCGCGGTCCAGGTTGTGGACCGAGGTGATGACGGGGAGCCGGCCGATGAACTCGGGGATCATCCCGAACTTCACCAGGTCCTCCGGCATGACCTCCTGGAACTGGTCGCTCGCCTCGATCTCCCGCTTCGAGCGGATCGTCGCACCGAAGCCGATGCCCTTGGCGCCCGCTCGCGATTCGATGATCTTCTCCAGACCGGCGAAGGCGCCGCCCACGATGAACAGCACGTTCGTCGTGTCGATCTGGATGAACTCCTGATGCGGGTGCTTGCGCCCGCCCTGCGGGGGGACCGAGGCCGTGGTGCCTTCGAGGATTTTGAGCAGGGCCTGCTGGACGCCCTCGCCCGACACATCGCGGGTGATCGACGGGTTTTCGCTCTTACGGGCGACCTTGTCGATCTCGTCGATGTAGATGATGCCCGTCTCGGCCTTCTTGACGTCGTAGTCGGCGGCCTGGATGAGCTTCAGCAGGATGTTCTCGACGTCCTCGCCCACATACCCGGCCTCCGTGAGCGCCGTCGCGTCGGCGATGGCGAACGGGACGTTGAGCATCCGGGCCAGGGTCTGGGCCAGGAGCGTCTTGCCGGAGCCCGTGGGGCCCAGCAACAGGATGTTGGACTTGGCGAGTTCGATCGCGTCGTCCCGGCCCTGCGCGCCGCCGTTCTCACCGGCCTGGACGCGCTTGTAGTGGTTGTACACAGCGACGGAGAGGGCCTTCTTCGCGGGCTCCTGCCCGACGACGTACCCCTCGAGGAACTCGTAGATCTCGCGCGGCTTGGGAAGTTCCTCCCACCGAACCTCGGAGGTCTCGGCGAGCTCCTCCTCGATGATCTCGTTGCAGAGGTCGATGCACTCGTCGCAGATGTACACACCGGGACCTGCGATGAGCTTCTTCACCTGCTTCTGGCTCTTTCCGCAGAACGAGCACTTGAGCAGGTCGCCGCCATCACCGATGCGTGCCACGAGGTGCTTCCCCTTCGCCTGGGAGCGGCTTGGTTCAGCCGACTCCTGGTGCCTCATATTCGACGGTACCTTGCCGGGCCCCGTGTTCGGGCCCCCCTTGGCACGGTTCACACCGTGCCAAGGGAAGGTGGGGGCGTCAGGCTGCCGCCGCTGCGGTGCTCTTGCGGGTGGAGACGATCTGGTCCACCAGGCCGTACGCCAGGGCGTCCTCGGCCGTGAGGATCTTGTCGCGCTCGATGTCGTCGCGGATCTTCTCGATCGGCTGGGTGGAGTGCTTGGCCAGCATCTCCTCCAGCTGCGTACGCATGCGCAGGATCTCGTTGGCCGCGATCTCCAGGTCGGAGAGCTGCTCGCGGCCGGTGCCGCCGGACGGCTGGTGGATCAGCACGCGCGCGTTCGGCAGGGCCATCCGCTTGCCGGGGGTGCCGGCGGCCAGCAGCACGGCCGCGGCGGACGCCGCCTGGCCCATGCAGACCGTCTGGATGTCCGGCTTCACGAACTGCATCGTGTCGTAGATGGCCGTCAGCGCGGTGAAGGAGCCACCGGGGCTGTTGATGTAGATGGAGATGTCGCGGTCCGGGTCCATCGACTCCAGGCACAGCAGCTGCGCCATGACGTCGTTGGCGGAGGCGTCGTCGATCTGCACGCCGAGGAAGATCACGCGCTCCTCGAAGAGCTTCGCGTACGGGTCGTACTCACGCACGCCCTGCGAGGTGCGCTCGACGAAGCGCGGGACGACGTACCGGTTGTCCACCTGCGGGCCGGTGTAGAGGCCGCTCGCGGAGAAGTTGCTCATAAGGGTGTTCACCATCCTGGTGGCGTTCGGCGGGGCTGGGAGGCAGGGGGCGGGCCGGCTCAGGCGCCGGTGCCGCCACCGCCCGGAACGCCCGCGGCGGCAGACATGATGTCGTCGATCAGGCCGTACTCCTTGGCCTCCCCCGCGGTGAACCAGCGGTCGCGGTCACCGTCACGGATGATCGTCTCCACGCTCTGGCCGGAGTGGCGCGCGGTGATCTCGGCCATGCGCTTCTTCGTACGGAGGAGGTACTCGGCCTGGATCTTGATGTCCGAGGCGGTTCCGCCGATGCCGGCGGAGCCCTGGTGCATCAGGATGTCGGTGTTCGGCAGCGCGAAGCGCTTGCCGGGGGTGCCGCCGGTGAGCAGGAACTGGCCCATGGAGGCCGCCATGCCCATACCGATGGTGACGACGTCGTTCGGGATGTACTGCATGGTGTCGTAGATGGCCATGCCGGCCGTCACCGAGCCACCCGGGCTGTTGATGTACAGGTAGATGTCCTTGTGCGGATCGGCGGCAAGGAGAAGCATCTGCGAGGTGATCTTGTTGGCGATCTCGTCGTCGACCTGCTGGCCGAGGAAGATGATCCGCTCGCCGAGCAGCCGGTTGTAGACATGGTCGCCGAGGCCACCACCGATGGACGGCTCACCCGCGGCGTAAGGCATCAGATTCGTCACGTATCCACCTGCTCGTCTCTGACGGCTCCGGCCGTCTCAGCGTGTTGCGTACTGGGGGCGGGTACTCCCCTGCCCTCGTATTCATGGACCCTAACGCGCAGGTCGGACAACGCCATCCCGGTTCCCGAACTGTTCGCTGGGAGCGCAAGGTAGTTGGGCCGACGAGGGACGGCCGGGGCCCGTACGGCGACGGGCCCGATCGCACGCGGGTGCGGATCGGGCCCGTCGGACCGTTCGTGCCGGGTCCGGGCTGTGTCAGGCCTCGGTCTTGTCCTCGGCCTTGTCCTCGGACTCCTCGGCGGAGGCCTCGGCCGTCTCGGCGGTCTCGTCCTCGTCGTCGTCGAGCTCGACCGGCTCACCGTTGGTGTCGACGACCTTGACGGCCTCGACGACGACCGCGAGGGCCTTGCCGCGGGCGACCTCGCCGACGAGCATCGGCACCTGGCCGCCCTCGACGACGGCCTTGGCGAACTGGTCGGGGCTCATGCCGGAGGAGGCCGCACGCCGCATGAGGTGCTCGGTGAGCTCCTCCTGGTTGACGTTGAGCTTCTCCTTGTTGACCAGTTCGTCCAGGATGAACTGGGTCTTGATGCCCTTGACCGCCTGCTCGCGGGTCTCGGTCTCGAACTCCTCGACCGTCTTGCCCTGGAGCTCCAGGTACTTCTCCAGGGTCAGGCCCATCTGACCGAGCTGGTGGTGCTCCAGGTTGTGCTTGCGGGTGTTGACCTCGTCCTCGAGGAGCTTCTCGGGGATCGGCACCTCGGCCAGCTTCAGCAGCTCGTCCAGGACGCGCTCCTGGGCCTGGGTGGCCTGGTCGTACCGCTTCATGTTCTCGAGGCGCTTGCGGCTGTCGGCCTTCAGCTCCTCGAGGGTGTCGAACTCGGACGCCATCTGGGCGAAGTCGTCGTCGAGCTCGGGGAGCTCACGGGCGGCGACCTGGGTGACCTTGACGGTGACCTCGGCCTCCTTGCCCTCGGCGGAGCCGCCCTTCAGCTCGGAGGTGAAGGTGGCCTCGCCGCCGGCCTCCAGGCCGGTGACGGCCTCGTCGATGCCGTCGAGGAGCTCACCGGAGCCGATCGTGTACTGCACGCCGCTCGCGACGCCGTCCGGGAGGACCTCGCCGTCGACCTTGGCCTCCAGGTCGACCGTCACGACGTCGCCCTCGGCGGCGGCGCGCTCGACCGGGTTGGTGGAGGCGAAGCGGTCGCGCAGCTGCTCCACGGACTTCTCGACGTCCTCGTCGGACACCTCGACGGCGTCGACCGTGACCTCGATGCCGGAGTAGTCCGGGATCTCGATCGACGGGCGGATGTCGACCTCGGCGGTGAAGGCCAGCAGCTCGCCGTCCTTCAGCTCGGTGATGTCGACCTCGGGCTGACCCAGCGGGTTGACCTCGGCCTCGTTGACGGCCTCGGTGTAGAACTTCGGGAGGGCGTCGTTGACGGCCTCCTCCAGCACCGCACCACGGCCGAACCGCTGGTCGATGACACGAGCCGGGATCTTGCCCTTGCGGAAGCCCTTGACCGTGACCTGCTGGTTGATCTTCTTGTACGCCGCGTCGAGGCTGTCCTTGAGCTCCTCGAAGGGCACCTCGACAGTGAGCCGAACCCGGGTCGGGTTCAGGGTCTCCACGGCGCTCTTCACGGTTCGGTCTCCTTGGTGGCTGATTCTTGGATTCTGCCGGTGCCGCTTGCGGCGGTTCCGGCCGATTCGGCCCGGTCAGAGAGACACACGGGCACGCAGCTTGCATAGTAACCGCAAGCGGGATGAGGCCCACAATGTGATCTTGGTAGCGCACATAATCCGGCGCTTCCGGTGTGGTCGGGGTGGCGGGATTTGAACCCACGGCCTTCCGCTCCCAAAGCGGACGCGCTACCAAGCTGCGCCACACCCCGTCGGTGCGACACGTAGGGTACATGCCCCACGGCGCTGAGTCGGCACGATCGAGGGGTGTGCGACGACCGGGCCCGACCCGCTACGATGACCATGCGTTCGCGCCGGGGTCGGTGACCCTCGGTGCGTTGCTCGCGGGCGTAGCTCAATGGTAGAGCCCTAGTCTTCCAAACTAGCTACGCGGGTTCGATTCCCGTCGCCCGCTCCATCCGGCCGCGGCCCGGCGAGAGACGTCTCTCCCCGGGCCGTCTCCGTTTCCGGCGCGCGGGGCTTCCGGGCTCCCGGAAGCGGGGGCTCAGCGTCAGGCCATGTTGGCCTTGAGGTGGTCGATCACCTCGTGGAACGCGCCGCTCGGCGAGATGTCGAGGTACTCGCAGTCCTCCAGGGCCTCGGGGGCGTGGCCGGGCGGCCAGTAGAAGGCCTGCCCCGCCTCGTAGTCGTCGTGGCCGTCCTTGGTGTACATCCGCAGCCGGCCCTTGAACATGTAGCCCCAGTGGGGGCACTGGCACAGGTCGTCCGGCATGCCCTTGAGGGCCGGCCGCATGTCGGTGCCTCCGGGAAGGGTGACGAAGGCCGCCGTCGTGTCGCCTCCGACCTCCCGCATCCGCAGTTCCACGCCGCCGCCCTCGATGGCGACCGGGGTGTCGGCGCGTGTCGTCGCCGTCATGGCTCCTCCTCGCACGGGTTCCCTTCCAGTCTCGGCCGGTCGGGGAGGCGCGGCGACCGGAGCCCCCTCAGAAACTGATCTGGTTGATCGTGGCCGCGACCGAGTCGAGGAATCGCTGTATCGACGGCGCCATGCCGGACGAGGCGAGGAAGAAGCCGAAAAGCACGGCGACCACCGCCGGCCCGGCCTTGAGGGAGCCGCCGCGGATCAGCACCACGAGGATGACCGCCAACAGCACCACCACGGACAGTGAAATGGCCACAACTGATCACACACCCTCGGTCGGTCCGCCTTGCCGGCCCCGGGGTGCGCTGCTCGGCGCCCCCCGTTCGGTCCATCGTGCCATCAACATCTCCCCGTGTGGGGCCCGCTGACACATCGTTCGCACGAGTTCGCGGACGGGCTCCGGCCGCCCCGGTGGGCGTCCGGAAAGACGGACGGTGAATTCAGTGGACCCGTCCCTTGCCGCACACATATTGGTCACAGGAAATTCTCAGCGTGTCCGGCCAGTAATTCTCCGTCGAAGACGGCATAAGAATTTGCCCTATTTGTGGGGGATTAATCGGGGCATATCATGCGGTCTAGGGTGGTGTCAGATATGAATGCAGCGGGGTTTCCCCGGGTTTTACGCATGGCCGGAGGCGTGGCTAGGGTGCCTCAGATGTTCCAGGCGCCGCATGGAAATCAGCAGACCCTGCTCCCCCCGGTCAGGGAGCCCGAGACCACCAGGAGCGCCCGCGGAGGCGGGGCGGACAGACCCGGCCGGGACGCGTTCTTCGACAACGCCAAGTACCTGGCGATCGTGCTCGTCGCCATGGCGCACGCCTGGGAGCCCGTCATGGACGGCAGCCGGGCCACCCGGGCGCTGTACATGTTCGTCTACACGTTCCACATGCCGGCGTTCATCCTGATCTCCGGGTACTTCTCGCGGAGCTTCACCGGCCGGCCCGACCAACTGAGGCGCCTGGTCACCGGTCTGGTCGTGCCGTACCTGGTGTTCGAGGTGGCGTACTCGCTCTACCGGCGCTGGGCCGGCCACACGCCCGACCAGGCCATCAGCCTGACCGACCCGATCTACCTCACCTGGTTCCTGATCGCCCTGTTCGTCTGGCGGCTCTCCACGCCCCTGTGGCGCGGTCTGCGCCACCCCCTCCCCGTCGCCCTGGCCGTCGCGGCGCTCGGTTCGCTCACCCCCGGCATCGGCCAGGACCTGGACCTCCAGCGGGTGCTGCAGTTCCTGCCGTTCTTCGTGCTGGGCCTGTCGCTGGAGCCCGGGCACTTCGAGCTCGTGCGGCGCCGCGCGGTCCGGGCGGCGGCCGTACCGGTGGCGCTGGGCGCCCTGGCGTTCACTTACTGGATCGCGCCGGACCTCCGCATGGGCTGGTTCTACCGCAGCACCAGCGCCGAGGAGCTGGGCGCGCCCTGGTGGGCGGGGCCGGTCATGACCTTCGCGCTGTTCGGCTGCGCCCTGGTGCTCACCGCGGCGTTCCTCGCCTGGGTGCCGCGCCGGCGGACCTGGTTCACCGTCCTCGGGGCGGGCACCATCTGCGGCTACCTGCTGCACGGGTTCCTGGTCAAGGCCATGGACTACTGGGCGCTCGTGCCCGGGTACGGGCTCGGCACCCCGCTCGGCAGGGTGGCCGTCACGGTGGTCGCCGCCGCCGCGGTGACGGCCCTGTGCACCCCGCCGGTGCGGCGGGCGCTGCGGTGGGTGACCGAGCCGCGGCTGGAGTGGGCCTTCCGGCGGGGCACGCCCTAGGTGTGTCGACCCGCGTGAACGATCGCGCGGCTCAATACGCCTGGCCGCCGAGCCCCAGCAGGGCGCGGGTGCGCGCGTACTTGGCCGCCAGCCGGGCCCGGGTCGCCTCGTCCAGGACGGCCAGGCGGTCCGGGTCGGCGTTGTGCGCCAGGTCGGCCTCCTTGACGAGGAGGGCGCCCGGCACGGCCAGGACCCGGGCGGTGTACGCCTCGAGGTCCTCGCCGGGCCGCTTGGTGAGCGCCAGCACCATGTCCTTGACGGCCTGCGGCAGGGCGGCGGCCCGGAGCCAGGACTCGGGCAGCCTGTCGTCCTCCACCGCGTCGTGCAGCCACGCCGCGGACACCTGGTCGTCGCCGCCGCCCCGGGCCCGTACACCTTCGGCGACCGCCCGGAGGTGCTCGGCGTAGGGGCGGCCCGCCTTGTCGGTCTGGCCCGCGTGGGCCTCCACGGCGATCGCCTCGACCTCGTCCGGTGTCAGGTACGGCATGGGGGCGCTCCCTACGGTTCGCGGGTGATGAGCAGCAGCGCGCGGTCGTCGTTGACGTCCTTCGCGCACGCCTCGATCAGGTGCCAGGCCGCGCCCTCGAAGCCGGACGCCACACAGCGGTCGGCCTCGCCGGTGAGCCGGTCGATGCCCTCGGCGATGTCCCGGTCCGCGGCCTCCACCAGGCCGTCGGTGAACAGCATCAGGACGTCCCCGGGCCGCAACGCCCCCTTGACCGGGTGGAACTCGGCACGGTCGTACACGCCCAGCAGCGGGCCCTCGCCGGACTTCTCCTCCCACCGGCCGCTGCCGGCGTGCAGCTGGAGCGCGGGGAGGTGGCCCGCCGACAGCAGTTCGTAATCGCCCGAGTCGAGGTCCAGCACCAGGTGGATCGAGGTGGCGAAGCCCTCGTCCCAGTCCTGGCGCAGCAGGTAGCCGTTGGCGGCCGGCAGGAAGCCGTGCGGCGGCAGCGAGCCGAGCAGCCCGCCGAAGGCACCGGACAGCAGCAGGGCGCGGGAGCCGGCGTCCATGCCCTTGCCGGACACGTCGGTCAGGACGACCTCCAGGGTGCGGCCGCCGTGCGTCCGGGCCGCGACGACGAAGTCGCCCGAGAAGGACTGGCCGCCCGCCGGCCGCAGCGCCATCTCGTGGTGCCAGCCCTTGGGCAGCCGGGGCAGGGCGCTCTGCACCCGGATGCGTTCGCGCAGGTCGAACAGCATCGTCCCGCCCCGCCGCCAGGGCACGCCGACCCTGGCGCGGAACTGGGCGATCAGCAGCCCGAACAGCCCGCACGCGGCGACCACCAGGACGGTGCCGGGCGTGACGCGGGCGGCGCCCTCCGGGTAGGGGCCGAGGACGGCGGACTCGACGATCAGGGCGCCGGCGGCCGCCGCGTACAGGGCGAGCAGGCTCGCCGGGCGCAGCAGCAGGCCACCGGCCACGATGGGCAGCACGAGAGCGGCCGGGGCCGCCCACACGGGGTTGGCGATGGTCAGGAGCGTGATCGCCGGGACGGTGAGGAGCAGTCCGGCCAGGGCGATCCAGTCGGAGCCGTCGCCGCGGAAGTAGTCGACGCCGGATTTGCGCAGGCCGACCTTGACCCGGCGGACGGACCTCCGCAGCCGGGCCGGGTACGCGTCCAGTCGTGCGTCTCGGGCCATTGGGCTGGACCTTATCCACCCGGCCGGGCCCCGTGCAGGGGGACCCCTGCGACATTGCGTTCGAAATTGGGTCGCCCCGGTGGTGGAGGCCCTGGTACGCATGGCATATGACGACAGACCTACGCGTGCTGCGTGCGGCCGAATGGGACCACTGGTACGGGCAGTTGGAGATGGCGTTCGGCGGGGTGCCGGAAGGGCCCGAGGAACGTGCGCTGTGGCACGCGTTCACCGAGTGCGAGCGCTCGATCGGCGTCTGGGACGGGGACGTGTGCGTCGGTACGGCCGGGGCGTTCTCGTTCCGGCTGTCGGTGCCCGGTGGCGCGCTGGTACCAGCGGCGGGCGTGACGATGGTCGGCGTGGTGCCGACGCACCGGCGGCGGGGCATCCTCACGTCGATGATGCGGCGTCAGCTCGACGACGTGTTCGCGCGGGGCGAGCCGCTGGCGGTGCTGACGGCGTCGGAGCCGGGCATCTACGGGCGGTTCGGGTACGGGATCGCCACCCGGCAGTTGCGCGCGCAGATCGATACGGATCGGGTGCGTCTGTCCGTACCGGACGGGACGGACGACGTGGCGCTGCGGCTCGTGGCGCCGGAGGACGCGAGCGCCGCGTGCGAGTCCGTGTACGGGCGGCTGGTCCCGCGGCGGCCGGGGATGATCGCCCGCCGTCCCGGCTGGGAGCGGCTGCCGCTGCTGGACCCGCCGGGGAGCCGGGAGGGCGGGTCGCCGCTGAACTGCGTCCTGGCGGAGCGGGACGGCGAGGTGGCCGGGTTCGCGCTGTACAGCGTCAAGCCGGACTGGGAGCCCGCGGGGCCGAAGGGGACGGTGCGGCTGCGGCACCTGGGGGCGCTGGACCCGGTGGCGTACGCGGCGCTGTGGCGGTTCCTGTGCGGGATCGACCTGACCTCGACGCTCCAGGTGGGCAACTGCCCGGTGGACGACCCGTGGCAGCACCTGGTGTCCGACCTCCGGCGCTGCGACCTGCGGGAGCGCGACGGCCTGCACGCGCGGCTGGTGGACCTGCCCGCCGCGCTGGAGGCACGCGCGTACCGGGCGCCGGTGGACGTGGTCCTGGAGGTGGACGACGCCTTCTGCCCCTGGAACACGGGGCGGTGGCGGCTGTCGGGCGATCCCAAGGGCGCGGCGTGCTCGCGTACGGACGACGCCGCGGACCTGGCCCTGTCGGTGCGGGAGCTGGGCGCGGCGTACCTGGGCGGGGTGTCGCTCGCGTCGCTGGCGGGCGCCGGTCTGGTGCGGGAGCTGCGGCGGGGCGCGCTGGCGGAGGCGTCACTGGCCTTCGGCTCGGCGGTCGCGCCCTGGCTGCCTCACGGCTTCTGACAGGCGGGGCACCAGAAGAGGTTGCGGGCGGCGAGGCCGGCGGTGCGGATCGCGCCGCCGCACACGTGGCAGGGCAGGTTCGCCCGGCGGTAGACGTAGACCTCTCCGCCGTGGTCGTCGACGCGCGGCGGGCGGCCCATGGCCTCGGGGGTGTGCTCGGGGCGGACGGTGTCGATGCGGTTGGCGCGTACGCCCTCGCGCATGAGCGTCACGAGGTCGGCCCAGATCGCGTCCCACTCGTCGCGGGTGAGGTCCTCGCCCGCGCGGTAGGGGTCGATGCCGTGCCTGAAGAGGACCTCGGCGCGGTAGACGTTGCCGACGCCGGCGATGACCTTCTGGTCCATGAGCAGGGCGGCGATGGTGGTGCGGCTGCGGGAGATCCGCCGCCACGCCTTGCCGGGGTCGTCACCGTCGCGCAGCGGGTCGGGCCCGAGGCGGTCGTGTATCGCGGCCTTCTCGGGATCGGTGATCAGCGCGCAGGTGGTGGGGCCGCGGAGGTCCATGTACGCGTCGGGGGCGGCGATGCGCAGCCGGACCGTGTCGGTGGGCGGCGGGGCGGGCGCGCCGCCGAAGGTGACCTTGCCGAAGAGGCCGAGGTGGATGTGGACCCATTCGTCCCCGCCGAAGCCCAGGAAGAGGTGCTTGCCATGGGCCTCGGTGGCCTCCAGCACCGTGCCGTCGAGCAGGGCGGCGGCGTCGGCGAACTTGCCCTGCGGGCTCGTCACGCGCACGGACCGGCCGCCGAACCGTTCCCGGTGGTCGGCGGCCAGTCGGTGGATCGTGTGCCCTTCGGGCATCAGGCGGTCGGCTCCTGCGGGTGGTGGGCGGGGATCGCGGGGAGCTCGCCGGTGGTCTCGTACGCCGAGAGCATCTCGATGCGGCGGGTGTGACGCTCCTCACCCGAGTACGGGGTGCTGAGGAAGGTCTCCACGAACTTCGTGGACTCCTCCACGGAGTGCATGCGGCCGCCGATCGCGACGACGTTGGCGTTGTTGTGCTCGCGGCCGAGCGCCGCCGTCTGCTCGCTCCAGGCGAGCGCGGCCCGTACGCCCTTGACCTTGTTCGCGGCGATCTGCTCGCCGTTGCCGGAGCCGCCGATGACGATGCCCAGGCTGTCCGGGTCCGCGGCGGTCCTCTCGGCCGCGCGGAGGCAGAACGGCGGGTAGTCGTCCTGGGCGTCGTAGATGTGGGGCCCGCAGTCGACGGGCTCGTGGCCATGGGCCTTGAGCCACTCGACGAGGTGGTTCTTGAGTTCGAAGCCGGCATGGTCGGAGCCGAGGTACACGCGCATGGGTCCGAGTGTGGCACGCGCGCGGTGCGGGGCGGTTCGGCGGGGCCCTCGCATCACGATCCGGAATCGGGTCTTTCGGCCTCTCCCGTTCTCGTGTTTGCATGCACGGGCTCGTGACCCGAGTGCACCCCAGACGTAAGGAATCGTTCATGACGACGCAGCAGACCCTGCATAAGGAAGGCGGGACGGCCGGCGAACCCGGTACTCCGCAGTCCTCCGACGGTCTCAAGGCGGGGCTCAAGAACCGCCACCTGTCCATGATCGCCATTGGCGGAGTGATCGGCGCGGGCCTGTTCGTCGGGTCCTCCGGCGGCATCGCCAAGGCCGGCCCCGCCATCCTCGTGTCGTATCTGCTCGTCGGCGCGATGGTCGTGTTCGTGATGCGGATGCTCGGCGAGATGGCGGCCGCGAGCCCCAACTCGGGCTCCTTCTCGGCGTACGCCGACCGGGCGCTCGGCCGCTGGGCGGGCTTCTCCATCGGCTGGCTGTACTGGTTCTTCTGGGTGGTCGTGCTGGCGGTCGAGGCGACCGCGGGCGCGGTGATCCTGGAGGGCTGGGTACCGGCCGTGCCGCAGTGGGCCTGGGCGCTCATCGTGATGGTGGTGCTCACCGCCACCAACCTCGCCTCGGTCTCGTCGTACGGCGAGTTCGAGTTCTGGTTCGCGGGCATCAAGGTCGTCGCCATCGGCGCCTTCGTCGTCATCGGCCTGCTGGCCGTGTTCGGCTTCCTGCCCGGCTCCGACAACCCGGGCGCGGGTCTCGCCCACCTCACGGACGCCGGCGGCTTCATGCCGAACGGCGCGGGCGCCATCCTCACCGGCGTCCTGATGGTCGTCTTCTCCTTCATGGGCAGCGAGATCGTCACGCTGGCCGCCGGCGAGTCCGAGGACCCCCGGCGCGCGGTCACCAAGGCCACCAACAGCGTGATCTGGCGCATCGCCGTCTTCTACCTGGGTTCGATCTTCGTCGTCCTGACGCTCCTGCCCTGGAACGACGAGTCGATCGTCGAGAAGGGCTCGTACGTCGCCGCCCTGGACTCCATCGGCATCCCGCACGCCGGCCAGATCATGAACGTGATCGTGCTGACGGCCGTGCTGTCCTGTCTGAACTCCGGCCTGTACACCGCCTCCCGCATGGCGTTCTCGCTGGGCGAGCGCGGTGACGCGCCGAAGATGTTCGCCAGGGCCAACGCCAAGGGTGTGCCGACCGCTGCGATCCTGGCCTCGGTCGCCTTCGGGTTCGCCGCCGTCTACTTCAACTACGCCTTCAAGGACACGGTCTTCGACTTCCTGCTGAG
Source organism: Streptomyces sp. NPDC045701 (assembly GCF_056432045.1). Classification (NCBI taxonomy): domain Bacteria; kingdom Bacillati; phylum Actinomycetota; class Actinomycetes; order Kitasatosporales; family Streptomycetaceae; genus Streptomyces; species Streptomyces sp. NPDC045701. Next base: position 183,428 of record NZ_JBWKJV010000002.1, read on the forward strand.
CTCCTCCGGCGCTGTCGCCCTGTTCGTCTGGCTGGTCATCTGCTTCACGCAGCTGCGGATGCGCGGGATCCTGCTGCGCGAGGTGCCCGAGAAGCTCACGGTGAGGATGTGGCTCTTCCCGTACCTGACGTGGGCCACCGCCGCGATGATCACCTTCGTGCTGGTCTACATGGTCTACGACAAGGACAACCGCGAGGTCGTCCTGCTGTCGACGCTGGTCGCGGCGGTCGTGGTGGCCATCGGCGTGGTGCTCGACCGCGTGCGCGGGGCGCGGCTGCGGGGCTGAGTGAACAGTGGTCGCGGTACCCGGCGGTTCGCGTCGGGTACCGGCGGAGGCTCTCCGTGCACACCGCGTGCGCGGAGGGCCTTTTCCATGACCGCGTGCGGCCCCGGCGACGCCGCACGCCGCCGGAGCCGGCCGGGCTCCCCGGCGCGGCCGGTGACGCGGGCCGGTGACCGGGCTCTGCCGCGGCGGGGCGGCCACGACGGGCTCGTACGCCCCGGAAACGGCGAAGAGGCTCGCCCGGGTCACGGTGCGGCAGGACCCGGCGAGCCTCTTCTCGCGGAACGCGGAACTACGGCGTCAGCCCTTCCGGCCGATGGCCTTCCACGCGGTGGGCAGGACGCCCATCGCCAGCGCCGCCTTGAGGGCGTCGCCGATCAGGAAGGGCGTCAGGCCCGCGGCCACGGCCTGCGGCAGCGTCATACCGGTCGCCAGGGCCAGGTACGGCACGCCGACCGCGTAGATGATCAGCGAGCCGAGCGCCATGGTGCCGGCCATCCGCCCCACGGAGCGGTCGGCGCCGCGCCGCGCGAGGGCGCCGACGACGGTGGCGGCGAGCAGCATGCCGAGGATGTAGCCGAAGGACGGCATGGCGTACCCGGACGTCCCCTGGGCGAACCACGGCATGCCGGCCACGCCCGCCACCGCGTACAGGGCGAGGGACAGGAAGCCGCGGCGGGCGCCGAGCGCGGTGCCGACGAGCAGGGCGGCGAAGGTCTGGCCGGACACCGGGACCGGCGAGCCGGGGACCGGCACGGCGATCTGGGCGGCGATGCCGGTGAGCACGGCGCCACCGGCGACGAGCGCGATGTCGCGGGCGCGGGTGGCCGGGAGCAGGTCGGCGAGGACCACTCCGTGGCGGGCGGGGGCGGCGGCAGTGCTCATCGGGACTCCGGCGGGGGCTCAAGGGCGGTACGGAACAGGCTGACCGTAGCCCACGGGTGAACGCCCGATCACCGTCCCCCGACCACAAGCGACCGACGGGGCATTGGTGGGGTTCGCACAAAGAGGCCGGATACACGCCGATCGGCGTGATGCTCGTCACTGGGGAGGCCGGGTGAACGGTCCCTTTTGCGTCGGCGGGGCGCGAGTGGAGAGACTGTGGGGTCCTTCCAATGACGCGAGAGTACGAGTGCCCCATGCCCGATGCCCCGACCCCGCCGCTCGCCCCGGCGCCCGAACCCCTGTCGCACGGGCTGAAGCAGCGGCACCTGACGATGCTCGGCCTGGGCGGGGTGATCGGCGCCGGGCTGTTCGTCGGCTCGGGCGCGGGGATCGCGGTCGCCGGGCCGGGGATCGTGCTGTCGTACCTGATCGCGGGTGCGCTCGCGATGCTGATCATGCGGATGCTCGGGGAGATGTCGGCGGCGATGCCGGCGTCGGGCGCCTTCTCGGTGCACGCGGAGCGGGCGCTCGGCCGGTGGGCGGGGTTCTCGGTCGGCTGGCTGTACTGGTTCCTGCTGGTCGTCGTGCTGGCCGTGGAGGCCACCGGTGCGGCGAGGATCGCGAACGGCTGGGTGCCCGGGGTGCCGCAGTGGGCCTGGGTGCTGGTCTTCATGGTGGTCTTCACGGCCGCCAACCTGGCCGCGGTGAAGAACTTCGGCGAGTTCGAGTTCTGGTTCGCCGCGCTGAAGGTCGGCGCGATCGTGCTGTTCCTGGTCCTCGGGGTGCTCGCCGTCGGCGGATGGCTTCCGGACACGGAGCCGGTGGGCCTGGCGAACCTGACCGGGCGGGGCGGTTTCCTGCCCAGCGGCTGGGACGGGGTCGTCTCCGGGGTGCTGGCGGTGGTGTTCGCGTTCGGCGGGCTGGAGGTCGTGACGATCGCGGCCGCCGAGTCCGAGGACCCGGCGCGCAACGTGGCGCGGGCGGTGCGCAGCGCGGTGTGGCGGATCCTCTTCTTCTACGTCGGTTCGATGCTGGTCATCGTGACGTTGCTGCCGTGGACGTCGATGCGGCCGGGGCAGAGCCCGTACGTCGCGGTGCTGGACGCGATCGGGGTGCCGGGCGCCGGGCAGATCATGAACGTCGTGGTGTTCGTGGCGCTGCTGTCGGCGCTCAACGCCAACCTGTACGGCTCCTCCCGGATGGTCTTCTCACTCGCGGAGCGCGGCGAGGCACCCAAGGGGCTGCTGGCGGTGTCGGAGGGCGGGGTGCCGCGCAGGGCGGTGCTGGCGTCGGTGGCGTTCGGCTTCGTCTCCGTCCTGCTCAATCTGAAGTGGCCGGATTCGGTCTTCCTCTACATGCTGAACGCGGTCGGTGCCGTGCTGTTGTTCGTCTGGAGCCTGATCGCGGTGTCACAGCTGCGGCTGCGGCGGCGGATCGAGCGCGAGGCGCCCGGGCGGCTGACGCTGCGGATGTGGGGCTTCCCGTATCTGACGTGGGCCGCGCTCGCGGCGATGGCGGCGGTCCTGGTGCTGATGCTGCTGGACGACGTGTCGCGGCCGCAGGTGCTGTGGTCGGCGGCGGCCACCGGGGCCGTGCTGGCGGTGGCGTGGGCGCGGGAGGCCCGCACCCGGACCGTGTGAGGATTGTGTGCGCGAACCTTCACTTTGTGTGAGCACGGTGTCCGTATAGCGGGCGGCTGTTCCCTGTGAACGGTGCGCCCGCCCAGACTGTGGGCCGCGCCCTGACCCGTCGGGCGCTACCTCACACCGCACCCCGTCTCAGCTACTGAACAGGGCATGCCCATGTCTCGGACCTCCGCGCCCGCCGACTCGACCCCGGTCGAGCCGGCGCCGGCCGACGCGCCGCTCACGCACGGCCTCAAGCAACGCCACCTGTCGATGATCGCCCTCGGCGGTGTCATCGGCGCCGGCCTGTTCGTCGGCTCCGGCACCGCCATCGCCGCCGCCGGGCCCTCGATCGTCCTCGCGTACGCGGTCTCCGGCGCGCTCGTGATGCTGGTGATGCGCATGCTGGGCGAGATGTCGGCGGCCAACCCGGCGTCCGGCTCCTTCTCCGTGCACGCCGAGCGGGCCATCGGGCCGTGGGCCGGCTTCACCGCCGGCTGGTCGTTCTGGTTCCTGCTCTGCGTGGCCGTGGGCCTGGAGGGCATCGGCGCCGCGAAGATCATGACGGGCTGGTTCCCGGGAACGCCCGAGTGGGCCTGGGTGGCCCTCTTCATGGTGGTGTTCTGCGCGACCAACCTGGCGGCCGTGAGGAACTTCGGCGAGTTCGAGTTCTGGTTCGCCGCCCTCAAGGTCGGCGCGATCGTGATCTTCCTCGGCATCGGCGTCCTGGCGATCGCGGGCCTGCTGCCCGGCACGGACGCCCCCGGCACGGTGAACCTCACCGGGCACGGCGGTTTCATGCCCAGCGGCTCCGAGGGCCTGATCGTCGGCCTGCTCGCCTCCGTCTTCGCGTACGGCGGTCTGGAGACGGTCACGATCGCGGCGGCCGAGTCCGAGCACCCGGTGCAGGGCGTCGCCAAGGCCGTCCGTACGGCGATGTGGCGGATCGGCGTCTTCTACATCGGCTCGATGGCCGTGGTGGTCACCCTGCTGCCGTGGACCGACGAGGCGGTCGCCGCCAAGGGCCCGTACGTCGCCACGCTGGAGCACCTGGACATCCCCTACGCCGGCCAGATCATGAACGTCGTGGTGCTGGTCGCCCTGCTCTCCGCGATGAACGCCAACATCTACGGCGCCTCCCGGATGGCCAACTCGCTGGTGGCCCGCGGGCAGGGGCCGAAGGCCCTCGGCAGGATCTCCGGTGGAGTGCCGCGCGTCGCGGTCCTGATGTCGTCGGTGATCGGCTTCGTGTGCGTGCTGCTCAGCTACTGGCGCCCCAACGACGTCTTCCTCTGGCTCCTCAACATGATCGGCGCGATCATCCTGGTCGTCTGGATCTTCATCGCGGTCTCGCAGCTGGTGCTGCGGCGCCGGCTGGAGCGCGAGACGCCCGAGAAGCTGGTCGTGCGGATGTGGGCGTACCCCTACCTGACGTACGCGGCGCTGGCGGGCATGGCGGCGGTCTTCGTGCTGATGGCCCGCGAGGAGGGCACGCGCGACCAGCTGTACGCCACGGGCGCGCTGACGCTGGCGCTCGCGGTGGGCGGCTACGTCCTCCAGGTGACCCGCAAGGAGTCCGCGAAGGTCTGACGGTGACGGTGGGAAGGGCCCCGGCGCGTCGTGCGCCGGGGCTCCTCCTTTTGCGCGGTCCGGTGCGGTACGGCAGGTGAAACCTGGCCGCACGGGGGGTGAACCGACCCGGTGGCGCCACCGCCGGGGGCCTAGCGTCCGGGGCCATGAGACGACGCTCGGTACTCCTCGCGGCGGGCGCCACCGCCGCCGCTTCCCTGTCCGCCTCCCCCGCCCGCGCCTCGGCGGCCCCGGGGCCACTGGTGATCGGCCACCGGGGCGCGGCCGGCTGGCGCCCGGAACACACCGCCGCCTCCTACACGTACGCCGTCGAGACCGGCGCCGACTGGATCGAGCCCGACCTGGTCGCGACCCGGGACCACCACCTCGTGGTCCGCCACGAGAACGAGATCTCCGGCACCACGGACGTCGCCCGCCACCCCGGGTTCGCCGGGCGCCGCACCACGAAGACCGTCGACGGACGGGCCGTCACCGGCTGGTTCACCGAGGACTTCACGCTCGCGGAGCTGAAGACCCTCCGGGCGGTCGAGCGGCTGCCCCTGGTACGGAACAGGAACACCGTCTTCGACGGCCACCAGCAAGTGCTGACGTTCCAGGAGGTGGTCGACCTGGCGCGGCGGCTGTCCCGGCGCCACGGGCGGACCGTCACGGTCTTCCCGGAGACCAAGCACCCGGCGTACTTCCGCTCCCTCGGCCTGCCCCTGGAGCCGGTCCTCGCCGCTTGCGTGCGCCGCAACCGGCTGGGGCCGCGCGAGTGCGTGATCCAGTCCTTCGAGCCGTCGAGCCTGCTGCGGCTCGCCGCGGAAGGGCTGGGCGTGCCCCTCTGGCAGGCCCTCGGCACCACCGGCGGCCCGTACGGGCACCCCCTGACGTACCAGGACATGTCGACCCCGGCCGGGCTGCGGGCGATCGCCCGTTACGCGCGGTGGATCGGGCCCGACAAGTCGTCCCTGGTGCCGCCCTCGACGCTGGTGGCGGACGCCCACGCGGCGGGGCTCAAGGTGGGCGCCTACACCTTCCGCGCCGAGAACCGGTACCTGCCGGCCGAGCTGCGGCGCGGCACCGACCCGGACGCCTTCGGGGACGCCCTGGCCGAGTACGACCGGCACATCGCGCTCGGGTTGGACGCGGTGGTGACCGACTTCCCCGATCTGGCGGTGTTCGCCCGCGACGCGCGTCCCCGGACGAAGGACTGATCAACAACCCCGGCTTACTGCTGCTAGCCTGCATTTGCATATGGTTCGCAATAAGCAGCAGTCGGAGGGCTCGGACATGGCGATCTACACACTCCCTGAACTTCCGTACGACTACGCGGAGCTCGAGCCGGTCATCGACCCGCAGATCATCGAGCTGCACCACGACAAGCACCACGCCGCCTACGTCAAGGGCGCGAACGACACCCTGGAGCAGCTGGAGGAGGCCCGCGACAAGGAGCAGTGGGGCGCGATCAACGGCCTGGAGAAGAACCTGGCCTTCCACCTCTCCGGCCACATCCTGCACTCCATCTACTGGCACAACATGACGGGCAAGAGGAACGGCGGCGGTGGCGAGCCGCTCGCGGCGGACGGCGTGGGCGAGCTCGCCGACGCGATCGCCGCCTCCTTCGGCTCGTTCGCCAGGTTCAGGACCCAGCTGTCCAAGGCCGCGGCGACGACCCAGGGGTCGGGCTGGGGCGTCCTGGCGTACGAGCCGGTCAGCGGCCGCCTCATCGTCGAGCAGGTCTACGACCACCAGGGCAACGTCGGTCAGGGCTCGGTGCCGATCCTGGTCTTCGACGCCTGGGAGCACGCCTTCTACCTGCAGTACAAGAACCAGAAGGTGGACTTCATCGAGGCGATGTGGGAGGTCGTCAACTGGCAGGACGTGGCGAAGCGTTACGCCCGGGCCAAGGAGCGCACCCCGCTGATCGCGCCCTGACGCACCCGGCGCCCCCGAGACGTCCTGCTCGTGATCGTCTTCTCAACCTTCACCGGGCAGGCGGATGGAGGAAGGCCCCCCGCGAGGACATGACTCGCGGGGGGCCTTCCGTCGGCTCCGGGTGTCAGAGGTTGCTGAAGTCCGGGCCCTGGGTGCGGGTCCGCTTGATCTCGTAGAAGCCGGGGATCGATGCCACCATCAGCGTGCCGTCCCACAGGCGCGCCGCCTCCTCGCCCTTGGGGGCCGGGGTGACGACGGGGCCGAAGAAGGCGATCTGCTCGCCGTCCGCGCCGGGCACCGCGATGACCGGGGTGCCGACCTCCTGGCCCACCTTGCCGATGCCCTCGTGGTGCGAGGCGCGCAGCTCGGCGTCGTAGGTGTCCTTGTCGGCGTACTCGGCGAGGGACACCGGCAGGCCCGCGTCCTCCAGCGCCTCGCGGATCGCCGTCTGGGTCGGGCCCTCGCCCTTGTTGTGGAAGCGGGTGCCGAGCGCGGTGTAGAGCTTGCCGACCACCTCGTCGCCGTGCAGCTGCTGGGCGGCGACGACGACCCGGACCGGGCCCCACGCCTGGGTCTCCAGCATCTCGCGGTACTCCGGCGGGACCTGGTCCAGCTTGTCCTCGTTGAGGACGGCGAGGCTCATCACGTGCCAGCGCACGTCGACCGGGCGGACCTTCTCGACCTCCAGCATCCAGCGGGAGGTCATCCACGCCCAGGGACACAGCGGGTCGAACCAGAAGTCGGCGGTGGTCCTGCTCTCGGACATGTCACTCCTCATGGTCTGCGCAAGTGATCGGCCGTGCTCGTCCCCGGGCACAACGCGGGCGTCCACCGGGGCATTCCCGGGCGCTCCGGGGCGTGCTGCCGGGTGTCAGTTCCGCATGGCAGGATCACTCCTGTACCAACGAGCCACGAAGGAGTGCCGCCCGTGCCCGGTGAGAATCTGTCCCGCGACGAGGCCCGCGCGCGGGCCGAGCTGCTGTCCGTCGACGGGTACGAGGTCGCGCTCGACCTGCGGTCCGCCGTCGGGGGGAGCGAGGCCGAGCGGCGCACGTTCCGTTCGGTGACGACGATCCGGTTCCGCCGCGTCGCACCGGGCGACGCCACCTTCGTGGACCTGATCGCCCCGTCGGTGAACGCGGTGACGCTCAACGGGCGGGAGCTGGACCCGGCGGCGGTCTTCGACGGCTCCCGGATCGCGCTGGACGGCATCGCCGACGAGAACGTGCTGGTGGTGGACGCGCAGTGCGCGTACAGCCGGACCGGCGAGGGCCTTCACCGGTTCGTCGACCCGGAGGACGGCGAGGTCTATCTCTACACCCAGTACGAGCCGGCCGACGCGCGCCGGGTGTTCGCCAACTTCGAGCAGCCGGACCTGAAGGCGCCGTTCCGGTTCGAGGTGGCGGCTCCCGAGGGCTGGTCGGTGTGGAGCAACGGGGTGGAGGAGTCGCGGGACGGCGAGGTCCGCCGGTTCGCCCGGACGGCGCCGATCTCGACGTACATCACCTGTGTCGTGGCCGGTCCTTACCACTATGTGACGGACACCTACCGGCGCGGTGAGCTGGAGATCCCGCTGGGCGCGATGTGCCGCAGGAGCCTGGCGAAGCACTTCGACCCGGAGGACGTCTTCCTGGTCACCAAGCAGGGCTTCGACTTCTTCCACGACAACTTCGACCACCCGTACCCCTTCGGGAAGTACGACCAGGCGTTCGTGCCCGAGTACAACCTGGGCGCCATGGAGAACCCGGGCATGGTGACCTTCCGCGAGGAGTACATCTACCGGGGCAAGGTGACGCAGGCGGCGTACGAGCGCCGGGCGAACGTCATCCTGCACGAGATGGCCCACATGTGGTTCGGCGACCTGGTGACCATGAAGTGGTGGGACGACCTGTGGCTGAAGGAGTCCTTCGCGGACTTCATGGGCTCCTTCTCACTGGCCGAGGCCACCCGTTTCACCAACAGCTGGGTGACCTTCGCCAACAGCCGCAAGGCGTGGGCGTACCGCGCGGACCAGCTGCCGTCGACGCACCCGGTCACGGCCGACATCCGTGACCTGGAGGACGCCAAGCTGAACTTCGACGGCATCACCTACGCCAAGGGCGCCGCGGTGCTCAAGCAGCTGGTGGCGTACGCGGGCCGGGACGCGTTCATGGAGGGCGCCCGCCGGTACTTCAAGCGGCACGCGTACGGGAACACGCGCCTGGACGATCTGCTGTCGGTGCTGGAGGAGACGTCCGGGCGCGACATGCGGGCCTGGTCCCGTTCCTGGCTGGAGACGTCGGGCGTCAACGTCCTGACGCCGGTCGTCACCCATGACGCGGATGGCCGGATCTCCGAGCTCGCCGTGCTCCAGGAGGGCGGCGAACTGCGGCCGCACCGGGCGGCGGTGGGCCTGTACCGGCTGTCGCCCGGAGGGGAGCTGGCGCGGTACGCCCGCGCGGAGGTGGACATCACCGGTGAGCGGACCGTGGTGGCGGAACTGGCGGGGGCGGAGCGGGCGGACCTCGTACTCGTCAACGACGACGACCTCACGTACGGCAAGGTCCGCTTCGACGAGGACTCGCTGGCCACGCTCCGTGCGCACCTGGGCGACCTGACGGACCCGCTCGCCCGGGCGCTGTGCTGGTCGGCGCTGTGGAACCTGACGCGGGACGCGGAACTGCCGGCGCGGGACTTCGTGGCCCTGGTGCTGGCCTTCGCGGGGCGCGAGTCGGACATCGGTGTGCTCCAGATGCTGCACGCCTGGGCGCGGTCCGCGCTGGTGAACTACGCGGCGCCGCAGTGGCGCGAGGAGGGCGGCCGGCTGCTGGCCGGGGGCGCCCTGCGGGAGCTGCGGGCGGCGGAGCCGGGCAGTGAGCACCAGCTGACGTGGGCGCGGTTCTTCGCCGCGGTGGCCGCCTCGGAGGAGGACTTCCAGCTCCTGGAGGGGCTGCTGGACGGCACGGCGAAGATCGGCGGACTGGACGTCGACCAGGAGCTGCGCTGGTCGTTCCTGGAGCCGCTGGCCGCGCACGGCCGGGCGGACGAGGCGGTGATCGCGGCGGAGCTGGCGCGTGACGACACGGCGTCGGGCAAGCGGCACCAGGTGCGCGCTCTGGCGTCCCGCCCGTCGGAGGCGGTCAAGGCGCAGGCGTGGGCGCAGGTCGTCGAGTCGGACTCCCTGTCGAACGCGCTGGTGGAGGCGACGATCGCGGGCTTCGTCCAGCCGTCGCAGCGGGCGTTGACCGCTCCGTACGCGCCGAAGTACTTCGCGGCGATCGAGCGGGTGTGGGCGGAGCGGTCCATCCAGATCGGCATGGACGTGGTGCGGGGCCTGTTCCCGTCGCTCCAGGACGACCCGGCCACGCTGGAGGCCACCGACGCGTGGCTGGCCGCCCACGAGTCGGCCGCCCCGGCGCTGCGGCGGCTGGTCCTGGAGGCCCGCGACGACCTGGCCCGCGCCCTGCGCGCCCAGGCCCGCGACGCGTCGGCGGGCTGACGCCCGGCGCGCCGCCCCGTGCGCACCCGCGCGCCGTCGTGTGCCCGGCCCCCGGCGGTCCGCCGCCCGGGGGCGCGGGTGGTGCGGCGGCGCGAGCGGGTGCGGAGGGGCGCGGGCCGGCGCGGGGGGCGGGCGCGCGCCGGATTCGGGCGCCCGTCCCCTGGTCGTACATTCGTCCGCAGGGCTGGTCGCCGCGCAGGTGGGAGGCGTGATCGGGGTCCCTGATCGGCACTCGAACGCCCGTACTTTAGGACGGGGTCGTCCCGGATTGTCGACGGACGTGTAACAGCGGTTAGCGCCACGGCGTCGGACGGGAACCCCCCGGGCATGACCAACACCCCGCTCTCCCCCCGCCCCCTGTCCCACCTGACCGCCGAGCGCGGCCGGGTGATGTCCGCCGCGCAGTTGCGGGCGCACGGCGTGTCCGCCGCCGAGGCCGCCGCGCAGTGCCGGCCCGGCGGGGCCTGGCAGCAGGTCCTGCCGGGCGTGTACCTGCTCCACCCCGGTCCGCCCACCGGCGGGGAGCGGCTGCGCGCCGCCCTGCTGTACGCGGACCGGCAGCCGCGGCCGTCCGACGCGATGGTCACCGGGCTCGCCGCCCTCGCGCTGTACCGGTTCACGGCCGCGCCGCCGCTGCCGTCGCTGGACCGCGTCGACGTCCTGGTCCCGCGCACCCGGCGGCTGCGGTCCACCGGGTACGTACGGATCGTGCGGGCGGCGCAGGAGATGCCGAGGGCGGTGGAGGTCACCGGCCTGCCGGTCGCCCCGGTGGCCCGCGCGCTGGCGGACGCCGTCGCGCGGATCGACGACGCCCCGACCGTACGGCGGCTGCTGACGGAGGCCGTGCGCGGCGGGCACTGCGAACCGGCGGCGGTGGTGCGCGAACTGAACCGGCTCCGGCTGCTGACCCGGCCGCACGTGGTGGGCGCCGTCGACTCGCTGCTCGCCGAGGGCCGGGCGCTGGCCGAGGAGCGGCTGTACCGGATGGTGCGCGCGCACGGCCTGCCCGAACCTTTGTGGAACGTCGATCTCCGGTTGCCGGGCGGGCCGCACCTGGGCGGGGTGGACGCGTACTGGCCCGACCACTCGGTCGCCGTGGAGCTCGACACCCGTTCGCCGCGCCACGACGACGACGCGACGTGGTCGGAGTACGCCCGCAAGCGCGAGCACCTGGAGCGGCTCGGCATCACGGTCGTCCACCTCACGCCGCGCAAGCTCCGGGACGGCCTGGACCAACAGGCGGTCGTGGTGCGTACGGCCCTGATGGCGGCCGGGGACCGGGCCCCGGCCGCCTACGTGGTGGTCCTGCCGCGGTAGGCGCAGCGGCTCGTTCAGCCGGCGTCCGCGAGGCGCCCCGCGGCGGGCCGTTCCCGCCAGAGCCGCAGCCCCGCGTCGACGAGCGCGGTTCGCGCGAGGGACGGGACGGCGTCCAGCGGGTGCCAGGCGGCCAGGTCGGTGGAGCCGCCCACCTCCGGGCGCAGCTCACCGCCGGTGACCCGGCCCTCGTAGATGATCCGCAGGGCGTGGAGGTCGGTGCCGCCACCGAGGCGGCGGGGGCGGTGGCGCCGTATCGAGTCGAGGCCGAGGAGCGCGACCACCTCGGCGAGGTAGCCGGACTCCTCCTCCACCTCGCGGACGACCGTGTCGTGGGGGTCCTCCCCGTGGTCCATGCCGCCTCCGGGCAGACTCCACTCCTTGGTGCCGTCGTCGGCGGTGCCCCGGGCCAGCAGGACCTGTCCGTCCCGGACGCACACGGCGTAGGCGGCGACTCTCAACCTCTGGTTCATGCGGCGAGGTTAGTGCGGCAGGGCCGGGTTCGCCGGGGAGTGTTCCGGGGCGAACCAGCGCAGCGGGCCGAGAGCTGAAAGCCGAACGCTCCATCACCTTGAGGGCTTTGAGCCCGTTTCGTTCCTCATGGCGTACGTCGCGCGGTGGCGGATGTGCGCCATGACCGCATCCCGGCGTCCGGCAACCCTCCACAAAACCCCATGACTTGCGACAGGGTGAGCGGTCATCCGGCACCGAATTCCGGACTCTCTCTTTCACATACAGGGATGCTGATGACCACCCTCGAATCCCCGGGCTCCATATCAGGGCGCCCGGCCCCCGGCCGCAGACGGGCGGCCCGCGTGGCCGCCGCGGCGGGCCTGGTGGCCGCGCTCGTCGCGGCCGGCACCGCCCCGGTCCTCGCCGCCGACCCGGCGAACCCCGCACCCCCCAAGCCCGCCCCGTCGTCCGCCACCGCGGACAAGCTCGGCCAGGCCGACGCCGAACGGCTGGCCGAGGCGGAGGCCGCGGGCAGGAAGACCGTCACCGTCATGGTGGCCACCGCGCCCGGCCAGACCGAGCAGGTCGCCGAGCAACTGGACGGCGTCACCGGCGCCACGCTGGGCACGACCTACGACAAGCTCGGCTACGTCCGCGCCATCCTGCCCACCGTGAAGGCCGAGTCCGCGCTCGCCTCCGCCGCGAAGCTGCCCTCCGTCAAGGGCATCGACCTCCAGTACGAGATCGAGCTGGACGACCCGTCGCCCGACGCCGGCCAGTCCGCCGCGCGGAACGCCGCCCCCGCCGCCCCCGGTACGACGACCACGTACCCGGGCCCGAGCGCGAAGACCCCGGCGAAGAACCCGTACAACCCGTCCTTCGAGACGGGCGCGGTCGAGTTCGTGCGGGACCACCCCAAGGCCGACGGGCGGGGGGTGACCATCGGCATCCTGGACTCGGGCGTCGACCTGGACCACCCGGCGCTCCAGCGGACCACCACGGGCGAGCGCAAGATCACCGACTGGGTCACCGCGACCGACCCGGTCACGGACGGGGACGGCACCTGGCGCCGGATGGACGTGGCCGTGGAGGGGCCCACGTTCACCGCCGGCGGGCGCACCTTCACCGCTCCGGCCGGCAAGCATGCCTACAGCCGCTTCGAGGAGGCCGTCACGCGCGGCGGCGACATGGCCGGCGACCTGAACCGCGACGGTGACACCACCGACGCGTGGGGCGTGCTGTACGACGCGGCCGCGGGCACCGTCCGGGTCGACCTGAACGACAACGCCGACTTCACCGACGACGTGGCGATGAAGCCGTACAAGGACGGCTTCCAGATCGGCCACTTCGGTACGGACGACCCGGCGACCGAGGTCGCCGAGCGCATCCCGTTCGTGGTCGAGATCCGCAAGGACGTCGAGTACAACGCCGGCGGGGACAAGGCCGACTACGTCAACATCGGCGTCATCGAGTCGGACCACGGCTCGCACGTCGCCGGCATCACCGCCGCCAACGGGCTGTTCGGCGGCAGGATGAACGGTGCCGCGCCCGGCGCGAAGCTCGTCTCCTCGCGCGCCTGCACCTGGTCCGGCGGCTGCACCAACACCGCCCTGACCGAGGGCATGGCCGACCTGGTCATCAACCGCGGCGTGGACATCGTCAACATGTCCATCGGCGGTCTGCCGGCGCTCAACTCCGGTGACAACGCGCGCGCCGAGCTGTACGGCCGGCTCATCGACACCTACGGCGTCCAGCTGGTCATCTCGGCCGGCAACGAGGGCCCCGGCATCAACACCATCGGCGACCCCGGCCTGGCCGACAAGGTCGTCTCGGTCGGCGCGGCCATCTCCCGGGAGACCTGGGCGGCCAACTACAACTCGGTCGTCGAGAAGAAGTACGCCATGTTCCCGTTCTCCTCGCGCGGCCCGCGCGAGGACGGCGGGTTCACCCCGACGATCTCCGCGCCCGGCTCGGCGGTCAACACCATCCCGCTGTGGATGGCGGGTGCCGGCGTGCCCGAGACCACCTACAAGCTGCCCGCCGGGTACGGGATGCTCAACGGCACCTCGATGTCCTCGCCGCAGGCGGCGGGCGCGAGCGCGCTGCTGATCTCGGCGGCCAGGCAGAAGAAGATCGAGCTGTCGCCGCTGACCCTGCGCACCGCGCTGACCAGCACCGCGCGCCGCATCTCCGGAGTGGCCGCGCACGAGCAGGGCGCCGGCCTGATCGACGTCGTCGAGGCCTGGGAATCGATCAAGGACGGGGCGACCGCGCACGACTACAAGGTCGCCGCTCCCGTCGACACCGCGCTGGACCAGCACCTGACCAAGCCCGGCACCGGCATCTACGACCGTGAGGGCGGTCTCAAGGCCGGCCAGAAGAAGGTCTACGACGTCACCATCACGCGCACGACCGGGCCGGACCGGCCGGTCGAGCACGAGCTGGACCTGAAGTACAACGACGGCACCTTCCGCATCCTCGGCGACGACGAGGTGGACCTGCCGCTGAACAAGCCGGTCACCGTCAAGGTGCAGGCCAAGCCCGGTTCCGCCGGCGTGCACAGCGCGATCCTGGAGGCGGACGACGAGGACACCGAGGGCGTGGACAAGCAGATCCTCGCCACCGTGGTCGTCTCGCAGGACCTGGCGAAGGCCCCGTACACCTTCTCGGCGAGCGGCAGCGTGCAGCGCAACAGCCACACGTCGTACTTCGTGACCGTGCCCGAGGGCGCCAAGGCGCTGGAGGTCGCGATCGGCGGGCTGAAGGAGAAGAGCCAGACCCGGTTCATCTCCATCCACCCGTACGGCGTGGCCGTCGAGGACACCGCGTCCAACCTGTGCTACCCGCACTACAACCCGGCGAACACCTGCCGTCCGGGTGTGCGCTCGTACGCCGACCCGGCGCCGGGCGTCTGGGAGATCGAGGTCGAGTCGCGCCGTACGTCGCCCGACCTGGACAACCCGTACAAGCTGGACGTCACGCTGCTGGGCGCGGCCTTCGACCCGGCCGTGAAGACGGTCCCGGAGGCGAGGATCGGCACGCCGGCGGCGGTCGACTGGAAGGTCACCAACGCCTTCGCGGCGATCGACGGCAGGCTGAAGGGCGGCTCCCTCGGTTCCGCGAAGGTCGCAGCGCCGACGATCGCGAACCACGCGTCGCAGACCAGTACGGTGACGGTCGGCGAGGGCGTGGAGCGCCTGGACGTGGTGATCGGCAACACCTCCGACAAGGGCGCCGACCTGGACCTGACGGTCAAGAAGGACGGCAAGGTGGTGGGCTCCTCCGCCGACGGCGACTCGGAGGAGGCGGTCTCGCTGGTCAAGCCCGCCGCCGGCACGTACACGATCGTCGTGGACGGCTACGCGGTCCCGTCCGGCACGACCACGTACGACTACAAGGACGTGTACTTCTCGTCCGCGCTCGGCACCCTGAAGGTCGACGAGGCCAAGCCGGTCGCCCTGGCGAGCGGCGGCACGGCGCAGGTCTCGGCGGAGGTCCTGGTGAACGGCGCGGCTCCCGAGGGACGGCAGTTCTTCGGCGAGGTGTCGCTGCTGACGGCGCGCGGCACGGCCGCGGGCACGGGCAGCGTCGTGATCGGGAAGGTCACTCCGTGACCGTGGCCGCGCACGCCCGCGGCTGAAACGGACGAGGCGCAGGCCGGTGGCCTGCGCCTCTTCCGTGTCCTCGGGACGTTCTCAGGAGCGGATGCCGCCGATGTTGATGTCGCAGACACGCTCGATGAACTGCCCGACCTCATGGCTGGACGCGCGAGCCGCTTTCTCGTCCTCCGGCTCGGGGTGGCCGTACCAGGAGGTCAGCCGGTCGAACGCCGGGGCGACGCCCTCCGGGGCGCTCCTGCCGAGGTCCTCGATGATGTGCTGCCGCTTGTGCGGGGTGAGTTCCTCGTTGTGCTGGAGGTCCAGGGGGGCGGCCGTCCGGCAGAACTCCGTGTGGCGCGCGGATTTCCTGAACGCCTCCTCCTCCGAGTCCCGCGTCACCAGGAATCCGGTCACGGCGAGCGCGACGGCCGAGACGCCCGCCGCCATGGCGATGGCTGATCTGCGCATGGCTCAGGTGCCCGCCTTGATGGCGTTCAGGTCGTGCTGGTCGTAGCGGGTCGGCCAGATCTCCACCCGCATGCACGAGTTGTTGTCCGTGTCGTTGCTCCGGGCGCGGTGGCCGAGGTCGGCGGTGTGCCCGAACTCGTGGCAACCCAGGCTCTTCCACTGGGAAGCGGACTTGCTGTAGCTCTGGTTGAGCCGGACGCGGACGATGTCGCACGAGGTCCACAGCGCGTTCCAGTTGGTGCAGTCGGTGCGGCCGTGCCAGCCGGTGTCACCGTACGACCCGTCGTAGACCTCGATGTCACCGCCGCCCCACGACGTGCTGATCACGCTGCGCTCGAGTTCGGCCTTTCCGTGATTCATCGCGGACGTCCCATTGGCCGTCAGGCTGAATCCCTTGACGGCCTGATTCCTGTTGTCCGGGTCTGTTCCGTTGTCGTCGTGACCGGCGTACGAGGTGGTGGAGAAGGCCATGAGGAGCACGGCACTCATGGCGACGGCGCCGGAGAGCCGGAGCGAGGTGGAGGGCATACGGATGCCTCTTTCTGGGGTTCTGGATTCCCCGGGAACGGGCGGAGGGTGCGGACGGTCAGCTGGACGACGGGTACGGCGTGGGCTCCGAACCGTCATTCGTGGAGTCGTCCGGGATCGGCTCCTCGGCGCCACCGTCCGGTGCGGGGGATTCCGCGGCCGGGCCGCTGACCTCGGTGGGCTCCGCCAGGGGCGTCAGCACCTGCTGGTTCTTCTTGTCGAGCAGCCACCTGATGTGGAAGGCCAGCTCGTCCGGCTGGTAACCGGTCAGGGCGGCGGCGAGTTCGGATCCGGGATCGGCGGAGGACTGCAGCCAGCCGCCCTTGTCCAGCGCCCTGCCCTGGGTGTTCACCAGCCGCCAGCGCTCCCCGTCGTCCGTCTTGCGCAGGAAGTAGAAGCCGCTGTCACCGACGTTGCTCCACGCGACGTTCTCCACCTGGTAGCCGTTGCCGTCGGCGTCCCAGCCGTACTCCTCCATGACCAGGGTGGCCGTCGCACCCTGGTAGTTCTTCAGCGTGTCCGTGACCTGGAGCGTGACGTCCCGGGCCTGCTCGACGCCACCGGTCTCCTCGCTGCCGGTGCTCCGCCCCGGCCGCACGTCCGTGACCTTCGCCTGAACAACCACGGGCGAGGTCGCGAGCAGCTCGTTCAGGGTTTTGAAGTCGAACACCTCACGGCCGTGCAGAACGCGCTCCGCCTGGGCGTCGCGGTGCGGCGCCGCCGGGCCTCCGTCGTCCGCGCCGCTCCAGGCCGCCGCCCCCACGACGATCCCGGCGACTGCCGCGCAAACGGTGATTCTTCGGGCAAGGCTCGTTCTCGAGACCCGCACGGGTACCCCCCACCATGAATGAGGCGCGGAAAACCTTTCCGCGCCATCGATCTTGATGACCGACAGTAGGCGGGTCCCCACAGGCCGCACATAGGCTTTTCCGCCATAACCTTTCGGCCGATATGGCAGAAAAACCACTTCCTCTTCGAAATCCTGTTCCCATCAAGCGGGTGAATCGCACACCACGTCTCGGGATGCGGGCAGCGCGGCCCGCATCCATTCGCGGGTGGAAGCCACCTCGGCTCCGGTGAAAGACAGCACCGGTTCCGCCGGGAAACGGGAAATACTCACCAGTATCCGCTCACCGGTGCGATAAACGGCGGATTCCTCGCGCGGCACTGAGAATTCCGTTTCCTCCGGCCCCTTGGCCGGCTTGATGTACCGGTCGACCGCCAGCACGATGCGGGTGCGGTCGCCGTCCGGCTCGGTACGGGCGACGGTTCCCTCGGCGATGACCCGCGCGCAGGCCACGATGCCCTCGGAGGACAACTTCGCCGCGCCCTCGTCCGCCCCGCCGGCGGCGAGACGGAGCATCCCGGCGCCCGCGGCGGAGACGAGCACGGCGGCCGAGGCCGCCAGCGCCCACCTCCGGCGCCGCCACCTCTTGGCGCCGGGCCCGGCCCCCGCGGCCGAGGCGGTGGGCCCGGCGCCGCCCGCTTCACGGGCCGGCGCCTCACCGGCCAGCGCGTCGCCGATCAGCCGCACCTGCGCCCGCAGGACCTCTACGTCCCGGGCCGCGGCCGCGTACCGGGCCCGCGCACCCTCGTCCGCACCCTCCGGCAGGGGTTCCCCGAGCAGGACCGCCATGAGCTCGCCGCCGGCCACGTCCCCTCCTTCCGCCTCCACGCCGCTGCGCCCCATACCTCTCCCGTCCTCCCCGCGCCGGTCCACCGCTCCCCCGCCCTCGTGACGGCGGTCCCTTCCGTTCCCGTCCACGCCGACCTCCTCTTCCCGCACGGTCACACCACCTCGTCCACACGCAGTCGGGCACGCATCGCCTTGGCCGCCGCGTGCAGACGGCTCTTGACGGTGCCCTCGGGTATGCCCAGCTCCGCGGCGATCCGCGGCACGGTCAGGTCCGCGTAGAAGCGAAGCACCATGACCTGCCGTTGCGCGGCCGGCAGCGCGTCCAGTCCCTCGGCGACCGCGAGCGCCAGCAGCCGGGCCTCCTGCTCCCCGGGGATCCGCTCGTTCCACAGCCCGAGCCGGCCGAGCCGGGCCGCCGTGCGCTCCAGCCGGTTGCGGGCCCGGTGCCAGTCGGCCGCGATGTGCGAGGCCACCACGGCGGCCCACGCCCCCACGTCCCGTGGCGGCTCGCCACCGCCGGCCCCGCGTTCCAGCAGGCGGAGCCGGACCTGCTGGAGGCCGTCCTGCACGTCGGCCTGCGGCACCCCGCCGAGCGCGAGGACGGCACACACCCTCTTCACCTGCGAGGGGTCCAGCGGGTCATCCCCGGGATCCGGGGCATTTCTGGTCAGCAAGGACTGCCTCCCGACGATTGTCTTTCCCCTACGACGTGGGAGTCCGGGAAAACGTTCGCCCGTCCGGCACCTGGACAATCGATTGGACAAGGAGGCCCCGGTCATACGCATGATGGGTGGGGGCAGCCAGGCCCGCCAGCTCGCACATGTGTACGGAGGAGTCCCCGTGAAGGTCGGAATCGTCGGAGCCACCGGTCAGGTCGGCACGGTCATGCGCAGGATCCTCGCCGAGCGGAACTTCCCGGTCGACGAGCTGCGGCTGTTCGCCTCCGCCCGGTCGGCGGGCACCCTGCTGGACGGGGTGACGGTCGAGGACGCCTCCACGGCCGACTACACCGGGCTGGACATCGTCCTGTTCTCGGCCGGTGGCGCCACCTCCAGGGCGCTCGCCGAGAAGGTCGCCTCGCAGGGCGCCGTGGTGATCGACAACTCCTCCGCCTGGCGCCGGGACCCCGAGGTGCCGCTGGTGGTCTCCGAGGTGAACCCCCACGCGATCAAGGACCGCCCCAAGGGGATCATCGCCAACCCGAACTGCACCACCATGGCCGCCATGCCGGTGCTGAAGCCGCTGCACCAGGAGGCGGGCCTGACCGCCCTGGTCGCCACCACCTACCAGGCCGTGTCCGGCTCGGGCCTGGCGGGCGTCGCGGAGCTGGACGGCCAGGTCAAGGCCGTCGCCGAGAAGGCCGCCGAGCTGACCCACGACGGTGAGGCCGTGGCGTACCCGGAACCCGCCGTCTACAAGCGCCCGATCGCCTTCAACGTGCTGCCGCTGGCCGGCGCGATCGTCGACGACGGCTCCTTCGAGACGGACGAGGAGCAGAAGCTCCGCAACGAGTCCCGCAAGATCCTGGAGATCCCGGAGCTGAAGGTGTCCGGCACGTGCGTGCGCGTCCCGGTCTTCTCCGGCCACTCCCTCCAGGTCAACGCCCGCTTCGAGCGCCCGATCAGCGTGGAGCGCGCGTACGAGCTGCTGAAGGACGCCGAGGGCGTGGAGCTCTCGGAGATCCCGACCCCGCTCCAGGCGGCCGGCAAGGACGCGTCCTTCGTGGGCCGCATCCGGGCCGACGAGACGGTCGAGAACGGCCTCGCGCTGTTCGTGTCCAACGACAACCTCCGCAAGGGCGCGGCGCTGAACGCCGTGCAGATCGCGGAGCTGGTGGCCGAGGAGCTCAGGAGCGCCTGACACCGGTACGTACGTGACGGAGGGCGGCCACCCCGACGGGGGTGGCCGCCCTCCGCCGTACCCCGCGCCCGGCGTCCTCAGGGCCGGCGCACCTCGAAGTGGAAGCAGCCGTACTCGACGGCCCGGACGTGGACCAGGGCGACGGCCGGGTCGGCGAAGGCCTCGGCGAACGTCCGGTCGAAGCCGTCGGTGGCGTCCTCGGGAATCTCCAGGAGCCGGCCGCCGACGATCCGGCCCGCCGCGTCGTAGCGGCGGACGACGCGCAGGGCGCCGGGGCGCGCGAAGGGGTAGCCGTCACCCCCGCCCGAGGGCCCCGCGCACGCCTCGGCGTGGACGAAGACCGGGCCCTGTTCGTCGTACGCGCCGGGCGCCGCCCCCGTCGCGGCGGCCCAGCGGCGCAGCGGGGCGTAGGAGACGAGCGCGACGCGCTCCCCCGGCGTGGAGAGCCGCAGGCAGCAGCGCAGCGGGGAGCCGCCCTCCCGGTCGGCGTACGGGACGCGGGGGCGGCCCGCGTCGTCGGTCCGGCGCAGGTCCTCCAGGGCGACGGGATCGATGGGCCGTGCGGTGTACGTGGTCGTCATGCGACCAGCGTGGGGCCGCGGCACCCGGCGGCGCTGGCGGTAATCGGTCATCGCGTGCCCCGCCCGCCGTGGAAGGATGACCGGAAACGTCACACAACGAGGAGATGACCGGGTGCCTGGCACGAACCTGACCCGTGAAGAGGCCCAGCGGCGGGCGGAACTGCTCACCGTGGACTCGTACGAGATCGACCTGGATCTCAGTGGCGCGCAGGAGGACGCGACCTACCGGTCCGTGACCACCGTGCGCTTCGACTCCGCCGAGGAGGGGGCGGAGACGTTCATCGACCTGGTGGCCCCGGCCGTCCACAAGGCCACGCTGAACGGTCACGCGCTGGACGTCGCGGCCGTCTTCCGGGACTCGCGGATCGCGCTGAAGCACCTGAGGCAGGGGCGCAACGAGCTGACGGTCGTCGCGGACTGCGCGTACACCAACACCGGTGAGGGCCTGCACAAGTTCGTCGACCCGGTCGACGACCAGGCGTACCTCTACACCCAGTTCGAGGTGCCGGACGCGCGGCGGGTGTTCGCGAGCTTCGAGCAGCCCGACCTGAAGGCGACGTTCCGGTTCACCGTGAAGGCTCCGGCCGGCTGGACGGTCATCTCCAACAGCCCGACGCCCGAGCCGAAGGACGACACCTGGGTGTTCGAGCCGACGCCGCGCATGTCGACGTACGTCACGGCTCTGATCGTCGGCCCGTACCACGCGGTGCACAGCACGTACGAGAAGGACGGGCAGGTCGTGCCGCTGGGCATCTACTGCCGTCCGTCGCTCGCCGAGTTCCTGGACGCGGACGCGATCTTCGAGGTGACGCGGCAGGGCTTCGACTGGTTCCAGGAGAAGTTCGACTACGCCTACCCCTTCGCCAAGTACGACCAGCTCTTCGTGCCGGAGTTCAACGCGGGCGCGATGGAGAACGCGGGCGCGGTGACCATCCGCGACCAGTACGTCTTCCGGTCCAAGGTCACGGACGCGGCGTACGAGGTGCGCGCGGAGACCATCCTGCACGAGCTGGCTCACATGTGGTTCGGCGACCTGGTCACCATGGAGTGGTGGAACGACCTGTGGCTGAACGAGTCGTTCGCCACGTACACCTCGATCGCCTGCCAGGCCGCGGCGCCGGGCTCGCGCTGGCCGCACTCGTGGACGACGTTCGCGAACTCGATGAAGACCTGGGCGTACCGGCAGGACCAGCTGCCGTCGACGCACCCGATCATGGCTGAGATCAACGACCTGGACGACGTCCTGGTCAACTTCGACGGCATCACCTACGCCAAGGGCGCCTCCGTGCTGAAGCAGCTGGTGGCGTACGTCGGCGAGGACGCGTTCTTCCAGGGCGTGCAGGCGTACTTCAAGCGCCACGCGTTCGGCAACACGCGCCTGTCGGACCTGCTGGGCGCACTGGAGGAGACCTCCGGGCGCGACCTGCGGACCTGGTCGAAGGCGTGGCTGGAAACAGCCGGTATCAACATCCTGCGCCCGGAGATCGAGGTCGACGGCGACGGGGTCATCACCTCGTTCGCGGTCCGCCAGGAGGCCCCGGCGCTGCCGGCCGGCGCGAAGGGCGAGCCGGTGCTGCGGCCGCACCGGATCGCGATCGGCCTGTACGAGCTCCAGGACGGCAAGCTGGTGCGTACGGACCGGCTGGAGCTGGACGTCACGGCGACCGACCGGACCGAGGTGCCGGGGCTGGTCGGCAAGCGGCGCCCCGCGGTGGTGCTGCTCAACGACGACGACCTGTCGTACGCCAAGGTGCGCCTGGACGAGCTGTCGCTGGCGAACGTCACCGCGCACCTGGGCGACTTCACCGAGTCGCTGCCGCGCGCCCTGTGCTGGGCCTCGGCGTGGGACATGACGCGCGACGGCGAGCTGGCCACGCACGCGTACCTGGAGCTGGTTCTGTCCGGCATCGGCAAGGAGTCGGACATCGGTGTGGTGCAGTCGCTGCACCGGCAGGTGAAGCTGGCGCTGGACCTGTACGCGGCGCCCGAGCGGCGTGAGAGCGCGCTGGGCCGGTGGACCGAG
This sequence comes from Streptomyces sp. NPDC045701, assembly GCF_056432045.1. Classification (NCBI taxonomy): domain Bacteria; kingdom Bacillati; phylum Actinomycetota; class Actinomycetes; order Kitasatosporales; family Streptomycetaceae; genus Streptomyces; species Streptomyces sp. NPDC045701. The sequence goes on from NZ_JBWKJV010000002.1 coordinate 205,668, forward strand.
GCCACGCTGGCCCACCTGCGCACCGCGGAGCCGGGCAGCGACCACCAGCTGGCGTGGGCGCGGGCGTTCGCGGCGACCGCCCGTACGCCGCAGCAGCTGGACCTGCTGTCGGGCCTGCTGGAGGGCACGGTGACGATCGAGGGCCTGGCCGTCGACACCGAGCTGCGCTGGGCGTTCGTGGAGCGGCTGGCGGCCACGGGGGTGTACGACGAGGCGGAGATCGCCGCCGAGTACGAGCGGGACCGGACGGCGGCGGGCGAGCGGCACGCGGCGACCGCGCGGGCGGCCCGGCCGACCGAGGAGGCCAAGGCCGAGGCGTGGGCGTCGGTGGTCGATTCGGACAAGCTCCCCAACGCCGTGCAGGAGGCGGTGATCGGCGGCTTCGTGCAGACCGACCAGCGTGAGCTGCTGGCCCCGTACACGGAGCGGTTCTTCGCCGCGGTCAAGGACGTGTGGGAGTCCCGTTCGCACGAGATGGCCCAGCAGATCGCGGTCGGGCTGTACCCGGCGCTCCAGGTGTCCCCGGAAACCCTGGAGGCCACGGACGCCTGGCTCGCGAGCGCGAAGCCGAACGCGGCGCTGCGGCGGCTGGTGTCGGAGTCGCGGGCGGGCGTCGAGCGCGCGCTCAGGGCGCAGGCGGCCGACGCGTAACGACGGCAGGGCGACAACGCCCCGGACCCGGGTCGACCGGGTCCGGGGCGTCTTTGCGCCAAGGGCCGTCCGGTGCCGGTCCGCATGCTGACCCGATGTCAAGAGGCGTGCACAACAACCGATAAGCTTCCGGGCCGTTGTGTCCTTTGATCTTTCGCTTTCGATCGTTTGAGGGTTCTGATGGTTCGAGAGGGATCGTCGCCCGGTAGTCCAGGGCCCGCCTCACCCGTCATATGGGCGTTGCCCGCCGTCGTGATCGCAGCGGGCACCGCCGTCGCCGTGGCCCTGGTCTCCGCACCGGCCCGCACCCCGGTCGCCTGGCTCGGGGCCGCCGCCTGCGTCGCGGTCGCCCTCGCCTGCGGTGCGGCGGCCCGGCGCGGCCGGGAACTGGCGCGCCTGCGGGCGACGGCGGCCGAGCAGCGGACGGCCCTCGCGCGCCAGGAGGCCGAGACGGTACGGCTCGCCGACACCCTGCTGCCGGACGTGGTGCGGCGGCTGCGCGAGGGCGAGTTCCCCGAGGACGTCCTCGCCTCGCTGGAGGCCCAGGACACCTACGGGCCAGGGCTCACCCCGGAGTTCCGGGCGGCCCACCGGGCGGTGCTGCGCTCCGTGCTGGACGCGGTGGTCGCCGAGGAGGACCTGCGCGAGTCGGCGCAGCGCGCCTTCGTGAACATCGCCCGCCGCGTCCAGGCCATCGTGCACCAACAGGCCCAGGAACTGAGGGACATGGAGGACCGGCACGGCCAGAGCCCCAGCGTCTTCGGCGACCTGCTGCGGCTCGACCACGGCACCGCGCTCATCGGCCGGCTCGCCGACTCCATCGCCGTGCTCGGCGGCGCGCGGCCGGGCCGGCAGTGGAACCGGGCCGTGCCGCTCTACAGCGTGCTGCGCGGGGCGATGTCCCGGATCATCGACTACCAGCGCGTCGAGCTCCACTCGGTCTCCGAGGTCGCCGTCGTCGGCCCCGCCGTCGAACCCCTCATCCACGCCCTGGCCGAACTGCTGGACAACGCCACCCGCTACTCGCCGCCGCGCACCCGGGTCCACCTGACCGCGGTGGACGTGAACGCGGGCATCGCCATCGAGATCGAGGACGGCGGCGTGAGCATGAGCGAGGAGGCCCGCAACCGGGCCGAGCGCATGCTCCGTCAGGCCCAGCAGGGCATCGACCTCAACGACCTGGGCGAGACGCCGCGCCTGGGCCTCGCCGTGGTGGGCCGGCTGTCGCAGGCGTACGACTTCCAGGTCTCGCTGCGGTCCTCGGCGTACGGCGGTGTCCGCGCCGTCCTCGTCGTCCCGCAGAGCCTGATCACCACGACCTCGGCCGCGACGGGCATCGCCCACGGCATCGGCACCTCCTCCGGGCCCCGTGGCGCCGTGGCCCCGGCCGCCCGGGACACGGACAGGACGCCCTCCGGCCCGTCCCGCCCGGTCAGCGGCCCGTCCGGCGCCGACGCGCCCGCGGTGACCGAGCGGACGCCCAGCGGCCTGCCGCAGCGGCGCCGCAAGACCCGCGTGACGGCACCCGCGGCACCCACCGCGTCCGCCGAGCCCGCGGGCGCCACCACGACCACCCGGACCGCGGCCACCGAACCGGAGCCCGCACCCCACGTGCAGCCCGGCATGTGGCTGGCCGCCTTCCAGAGCGGCCTGTCCGGGGAAAGCCAGACCGGCGCAGACCAGAACAGCGACGCCTCGCCGGTCCCGGCGAGCAAGGGGGAACAGCCATGAGTCAGCAGCGGCCCGACATGGACTGGATGCTCAAGGACCTGGCCGAGAGCGTTCCGCAGACCCGCCACGTCATCGTGCTCTCCGCCGACGGCCTGCGCATCGCCCAGTACGGCGCCGAGACCGACACCGCCGACCGGCTGGCCGCCGCCTGCGCCGGTCTGCAGAGCCTCGCGGGCGCGGTCGCCGCCGAACTCCCGCACAGCGAGGGCCGGATGCGGCTCGTCGTGATCGAGATGGACGGCGGCTTCTTCTACCTGATGGCGGCCGGCGCCGGGGCCTACCTCGCCGTCCTGGCCGACGAGGGCGTCGACGCCGGTCTGATGGGCCAGCGGATGCGCGACCTGGTGGCACGGATCGGAGAGCACCTCAGCAGCCCGCCCCGCCGCGACGGGCAGCCCGCGTGAGCGACCCGGACCACCGGCACCGTGAGGGCCACGGCTGGGACGACGGCGGTCCCGAGCGGCTCTACGTCATCACCGGTGGCCGCAGTGGTTCGTTAGGGTCGGCCCCGCTCGACCTGGTCACGCTGATCGTGGCCAGGTCGGCGCCCAGACCCGGTATGCAGCCGGAGCACGCGGCGATCATGCGGATGTGCCAGGCTCCGCTGTCGGTGGCCGAGATCTCCGCGTACCTCTCCCTGCCGGTGAGCGTGGTGACCGTCCTGGTGGGTGACCTGCTCACCGACGGGGACGTACTGGCACGCGCGCCCGTCGCCCGTGCCGAACTCCCCGACCTGGCACTGATTGAGGCAGTGATCGATGGACTTCAGAAGCTCTGAGCCACCCGCCGGGCCGTCCCGCGCGGACGCCCTGCCGGAGACGGCCACCGCCGCGGTCAAGGTGGTGATCGTCGGCGGCTTCGGGGTGGGCAAGACGACCCTGGTCGGCTCGGTGAGCGAGATACGGCCGCTGACCACCGAGGAGACGATGACCCAGGCCGGGGTCGGCGTCGACGACACGGCGGGCGTGGAGCGCAAGAGCTCCACCACCGTGGCCATGGACTTCGGCCGGATCAGCATCAACGAGGAGCTGGTCCTGTACCTCTTCGGCACACCCGGCCAGGAACGGTTCTGGTTCCTGTGGCGCGGGCTGTTCGAAGGCGCGCTGGGCGCGGTGGTGCTGGTCGACACCCGCCGGCTGGAGGTCAGCTTCGACGTGATCGGCAGGCTGGAGGAGCGCGGCGTGCCGTTCGTCGTCGCGGTCAACTCCTTCCCCGGAGCGCCCGAGCACCCCCTGGAGGAGCTGCGGGCCGCCCTCGACCTGCCCGATCCGGTGCCGATCGTCGTGTGCGACGCCCGGCGGCGCGACTCCAGCCGTGACGTCCTGATGACGCTGATGCGCTACCTGCACTCCCTCGCCGTGACCCCGCGGGCCTCGTGACGGGGCCGTCCCCCCGTACCGCGCCGGCCTGCGGAGGGTGAGATCCGCCCGGCGGGTGGGCGGTCGGTGCGCGGCCACCCGCCGGGGGGAAACCGGCCGGCCGGTCAGCCGGTCAGTCCGGCCCAGCGGGCGCGCAGGTCGGCCGCGCCCTCGTCGGTGAGCGAACCGTGCAGGCGCATCCGGGCGACGCCGCCGTCGGGGAAGGCGTCCAGCCGGACGTGGGTGGCGACGGCCGGGCCGGGCAGCGCGAACCGGTGGAGGGTGTCGGGCTGGAGCCCGGTGCGCGGGATGATCTCGAACCACTCGCCGGAGTCGCCGTCGCGGCCCTGGAGGGAGATCCACCCGGCGGAGTTGCCCTTGAGGTAGGCGGTGTCGATCTCGACGGCCCGGACTGCGCCCCGCGCGGCGAGCCGGAAGCGCACCCAGTCATTGGTGCCGCGGACCCGGCGGCGGCGGTTCTCCCAGCCGTCGTCCATCTTGGCGGACGTGCCCGGCAGGATGATCTGGGTGGGCGAGGAGTAGAACCGGTCCGACGCGTCCTCGTACGTACCGCCGTTGAGTACGGAGACGAGGTCGACCGTGCCGAGCAGTTCCAGCCATTCGGGGTCCGGCACGACCTCGCCGTGGACGCGGAGGCGGGCGATGCCGCCGTCGGGGTGCTGGCACAGGCGCAGGTGGGTGAAGCGGCGCTCGACGCCGATCGCGAAGCCGTTGGCGGCGTGGCCGCGTACGGGGGTGGGCGGGACGAGCTCCTCCCAGGTCACGTCGTCGGCGAGCAGCCGCTCCGGACCTGGCGCGCCGGGGACGGAGGCGGCCTGGACGGACACGCGCTGCGGGTAGTTGCCGCGGAAGTGGGCGGTGTCGACCACGATGCCGCGGATCACTCCGGGTGCGCCGAGGCGGATGATCGCCCAGTCGTGGTCCCCGGGCGCCGGGAAGGGGTGCTCGGCGTCGGTGCCGCGCCGGCGACGGGTCTCCCAGCCGTCCATGATCTTGCCCTTGTGCCCGAAGTGCTCGGGGTCGAACACGGCCCGTTCGCGGACCAGCAGGTTCTCGCGCTCGGCGAAGAACTCGTCGTTGGCGGCGACGACTCCGGCACCGAGGCGGCGGTCCGCGAGGTCGACCAGATCGGTGAAGGGGAAGTCACCGGCGCGGTAGTCGGCGTACGGGTCTCCGCCGCCGTACGGTGCGGCGTCGTTGGCGTGCGGATCCTGCTCCTGGGCGGCGTGGCCGGCGTCGAAAGTCATGTCCCGACTGTCCCGCCGACCGACCGGTGAGGTCCATCGGAAGTTTCTTCACTGGTTGTTCAGCCCGGCTGAAAGGAGGCGCCGGGTGATGTCGGCCGGCCGCCGGCCCTGGTAGCGGGCGGCGTCCAGATTTCGCTGTCCGGGGCGCCCGCGGCGGAGGGGTGCGCCGTGCCGTGGGGGGTTGCCCCCGGCCGCGTACACCGACGGGCGGTGAACCCGGGGGACACGGACATAATCGGATAACCATCCGTTACGGGGGTTATGCTGGGATTATGGACGACCCGAGGCCGCGTCGCGCGCGCCTCCCGCTCGCGGGCGGACCCGGCGCGGAAGGCTCCGGACGCACCGGGCGCTCCGGACGAACCGGCCGCGCCGAACGCGCGGACGCCGCGGACAACCGCCGCCGGATCATGGAGGCGGCGGCACGGATCGTGGCCGAGAAGGGCCCGGACGCGCTGACGATGAACGCGGTGGCCCACGAGACCGGTATCGGCGTGGGCACGGTCTACCGCCGCTTCGGGGACGTCGCCCAACTGCTGTTCGCGCTGCTCGACGAGCGGGAGAAGCAGTTCCAGGAGGCGTTCATGACCGGCCCGCCGCCCCTGGGCCCGGACGCCCCGCCCCTGGAGCGGCTCCGCGCCTTCCTGCACGCGCTCGCCGACCGCGTCACCGACCAGCTGGACATGATGCTCGCCGCCGAGACGGCCGCGCCCAGCGCCCGTTACAGCAGCGGGGCGTACGCGACCATGCACACGCACGTGACGGTGCTGGTCACCCGCATCCGCCCGGAGGGCGACGCCTCCCTGCTGGCCCACATGCTGCTCGCCCCGTTCATGCCGAGCCTGACGCACCATCTGACGCGGGACGGCGGGCGGACGGTCGATGAGATCAAGGCGGCCGCCGACGACCTGCTCCTCGGCCTCGCCCGCCCGCGCTGAGCCGCCGTCCGGCCCGCCGGGGCGGCCCCTACCGGCTCGCCGCCACCTCGCGCAGCGCGCCCAGCAGCCGGGCGACCGCCGGGGCGGACTCCGCGCCCCGGCGCACCGCCGCGACGACGTGACGGCGCGGCTGATCCGCCTCCAGGACCCGCATCACCACCCCCGACGCCCGCTCCGCGGCCGCCATGCGCGGCACCAGCGCGATCCCCATGCCGGCCTCCACCATCGCCAGGATGGCCGTCCATCCGGCGGCCGAGTGCGCCTGCTCCGGCACGAACCCGGCCGCCTCGCAGGCCGCCCGGGTGATCTCCGACCAGGGCCCGCTCCCCCCGAAGATCCACCGTTCGCCCGACAGGTCGGACAGCCGCAGTCCGGGCGCCCCCGCCAGCGCGTGCCCGGCCGGAAGGGCCACGTCCAGCGGGTCCGCGAGCAGCGGTACCCGGCTGAACCGGGCGTCCCGGGCCGTCGGGGCGTGCACCGCCAGTGACAGCGCCAGGTCCACCTGTCCGGCCGACAGCAGTTCGTACGCCTCGGCGGCCTCGGCCTCGCGGACCCGCACCTCCAGGCCCGGGTGCGCGGCGCGCAGCCGCAGCACCGCCGGGACGACGAGCGCGGGGACGGCGGTGGAGAACGCCCCCACCCGCACCTCCCCGGCCTCGCCCCGCAGGTAGCCCGTCAACTCGGCGTCAGCCCGCTCCAGTTGCGCGAACACCGCCTCGGCGTGGCGCAGCACCAGGTGTGCCGCGTCCGTGAGCCGCACCCGCCGCCCCTGCGCCTCCAGCAGGGTGACGCCGAGCTGCTTGGCGAGGTTGGTGAGCTGCTGGGACACCGCCGAGGGGGTCATCAGCAGCGCTTCCGCGGTCGCGGTCACCGTCCCCCGGTCGCGCAGGGTGCGGAGGATACGGAGCTTCCTGATGTCCCACTCGGTCATGTCCCGCAACCTACCCACGGCCGCCCGCTCGCCCGGCCCGGGCCGTTCCGAGGACCACCCCGCCCAGGATCAGCGCCATGCACAGGAACCGCAGGGGTCCCATCGCCTCGCCGAGCAGCGCCCAGGACAGCAGCGCCACGCACACCGGCTGGAGGTGGTACACGACTCCGGCGCGGGCCGCGCCGATCAGCTCGACGGCCCTGTTCCAGGCGTGGAAGGCGACGGCGGAGGAGCTCTCGCGGTCCTCGCCTCGTCGATCGGGTCCCGGTCCAGCACGGTCACGGTCGCCCCCGCCTCTCCCCCCGTCGCCGCGGGGTCTCGGAATCGGGGCTTACCGTCGCACCGTCCGACCGCTTAGGTCCATCGAAACCTTTTGAGCGATATCTTCAGGTGAATTGAACGTTCTTCGCGCCCCCTGCCCGGCGAGCGTGGCCCCCAGGGCGATGGCCATCCCGGCCAGCTGGACCGGCCCCAGCGCCTGCCCGAGCGCCACCCAGCCGATGACGGCCGCGGTGAGCGGCGACAAGGAGCCGAGGAGCGTGACGGAGGTGGCCGGCAGCCGCTCGACGCCGCGCAGCCAGAGCCAGTACGACACGGCGGTGTTGGCGAGCGCGAGGTAGGCGTAACCGGCGATCCCCCGGCCGTCGAGGGCCGGCGGCGCACCCTCCACCAGCAGGGCGACCGGCGCGATCAGCAGGCCGCCCACGCTCAGCTGCCAGCCCACCATGGCCAGCGGCCCCACCCCCTCGGGCCGGCCCCAGCGCTTCGTGAGCACCGTGCCCGCCGCCATGGAGGCCGCGGCGGCGAGCCCGGCACCCACCCCCACCGGGTCGAACGCCGCACCCGCCTTCAGGACGACCAGGCTGACACCGAAGGCCGCTGCGACGGCGGCGAGCAGCGCCCGCGCGGTCGGCCTCTCGCTCAGCAGCAGCGCGGCGAGGCCGACGACGAACAGCGGCCCCACCGAGCCGACGACGGCGGCGACGCCGCCCGGAAGGCGATAGGCGGCCAGGAACAGCAGGGGGAAGAAGGCCCCGATGTTGAGCGCCCCCAGCACCGCCGACCTCCACCACCAGGCGCCGCGCGGCAGCGTCCGGGTGAGGGCCAGCAGCGCCAGCCCGGCGGGCAGGGCGCGCACCAGACCGGTGAACAGCGGCCGGTCGGGCGGCAGGAACTCGGTGGTGACCGCGTAGGTCGATCCCCAGGAGATCGGCGCGAGAGCGGTGAGGCCTATGACGGTGGCCTTGCGGGACATCGGAAACTCCCCCTGCGATAGCTCGACAGTAAGTAGCTTAGCCCTAAGCTACTTACTTGCAAGCAACTTTCTTGCGTACGAGGGAAAGCGCCCGCAGACTGCCGCCATGACCTCCGCGACACCCACGCCCCAGGACCCCGTCGACGCGATCACCGCCCAGTGGGCCGCCGTACGCCCCGATCTGGACACCGTGCCGATGGCGGTCTTCGGGCGGATCTACCGGCTGAGCAGCGCCATGTCCGTCCGCATGGAGAAGGCCTACGCGCCCCTCGGCGTGTCGCGGGGCGAGTTCGACGTCCTGGCGACCCTGCGGCGCTCGGGTGAGCCGTACACCCTCTCGCCCCGGGAGCTGTCCGCGACGCTCATGCTGACGACGGGCGGCATGACGGGGCGGCTGGACAAGCTGGAGCGGGCCGGGCTCCTCAGCCGGAGCCCCGATCCGCACGACCGGCGCGGCCTGCGGGTGACGCTCAGCGAACGCGGCCGCGCGCTGGTGGACGAGGCCGTGGTGGCCGGGCTCGCGGTCCAGCGGGAAGCACTCGAATCCGCCCTGGACGCACGGGAGGCCGAGCAGCTCGGCGGCCTGCTGCGCAAGCTCCTCACAGCGACCGGCGCGTGACCCCTCCGGGGCGGCGAGGGGCGGGGAGGGCGCGGGCGGAAACGCCGAAGGCCCGGGCGGTACGGGGTACCACCCGGGCGGGCCGGCGGGGGCGTCGCGCCGGTCGGGCGGCGCTCAGGCCCCGGAGGCTGAAGGGCCTCGAAAGATCAGACCTTCTTGGACTTGTCCAGCACCATGACCAGGCCGGCGATCACGGCGAAGAGCACGAGCGGCGCGGCGACGTACAGACCGAGGGTCTCCGCCACGCTCAGGCCGGAACCCGGGTCGTCACCGTCGTCGCGGGTGAGCGCGAGCGCGGGGGACGACATGAGCAGCATCATCAGCGTCGTACCGGCCGCGACGGCGCCGGCGCGCAGGGCGTTCTTCTTGTCCACGGTGCAAACGTAGCGAACGCCTAGAGACCTCGCGCGCCCGGGGGTGGTGTGGACGACCGCAGCACCTCCATCAGGGCGTGCAGGCGGGGGGAGACGGCCAGATCCTCCAGGGTGACGGGGCGGCCCTCGGCGTCCGCCACCGGCAGCCGCCAGTTCGGGTACTGGTCCCAGGTGCCGGGCAGGTTCTGCGGGCGGCGGTCGCCCACCGCGTCCGGCAGCCAGACCCCGGTCATCCGGGCGGGGGTGCGGCGCAGGAACCGGTGGACGGCACGGATCTCGGCCTCCTCGTCGCGCGGGCCCTCCTCCAGCAGGCCGAGCTCGCGCAGGTACGCCAGCCACTCGGCGACCTCCTCGGCGTCCTCGGCCCGCTCCTCCTCCAGGGGGCGGGCGAGCAGCCCCAGCCGGTGGCGCAGCTCGACATGCTCGCCGGTGAGCCGCGCGGCGGTGGAGGGCAGGTCGTGCGTCGTGGCGGTGGCCACGCAGTCGGCCCGCCAGGTCCCGGGGGCCAACGGGCGCCGGTCGCCCTCCCAGTCCCGCTCGAACCACAGCACCGACGTCCCGAGGACGCCGCGCCGCTGGAGGGCCTCGCGTACGCCGGCCTCGACCGTGCCGAGGTCCTCGCCGATCACGACGGCGCCGGCGCGGTGGGCCTCCAGGGCGAGGACGGCGAGCATGGCCTCGGCGTCGTACCGGACGTACGTCCCTTCCGTGGGCCGCCGCCCCTGGGGCACCCACCAGAGCCGGAACAGCCCCATGACGTGGTCGATGCGCAGCGCGCCCGCGTGCCGCAGCAGGCCGCGCAGCAGGTCCCGGTAGGGGGCGTACCCGGAGGCGGCCAGCGCGTCGGGGCGCCAGGGCGGCAGGCCCCAGTCCTGTCCGTGGGCGTTGAACGCGTCCGGCGGGGCGCCCACCGACATCCCGGTGGCGAACGCGTCCGCCTGCGCCCACGCGTCGGCGCCGTCCGGGTGCACACCGACCGCCAGGTCGTGGACGATCCCGACCGGCATGCCCGCCTCCCGGGCGGCCCGCGCCGCGGCGCCGAGCTGCTCGTCGGTGAGCCAGGCGAGCCGGCAGTGGAAGTCGACGCGGTCCGCCAGCTCGTCCCGCTCCCGCGCGGTGGCGTGCGAACGGGGATCGCGCAGGCCCTCGGGCCACTGCCGCCGGTCGGCGCCGTACCGCTCGGTGAACGCGCACCAGGTGGCGTGGTCCAGCAGGGCCTGGCCCTGTTCGGCGCGGAACTCCCGCAGGGCGGCCTGCCGGCCGGGGCCGAGCGGTACGCGCCGCAGCACCTCCAGGGCCTGCCGCTTGAGCACCCACACCGCGTCCCGGTCGATCAGCTCGCCCTTGCGCAGCACCCCTTCGCGCAGCTCGGCCGCGCGCCCGGTGAGCGCGTCGAGCTCGGCGCGGTCCTCGCCGCGCAGGTACGCGTACTCGGGGACGTCCTCGATGCGCAGGTGCACCGGGTCGGGGAAGCGCCTCGAGGAGGGGCGGTACGGCGACGGGTCGGTGGGCGTCCCCGGCACGGCCGCGTGCAGCGGGTTGACCTGGACGAACCCGGCTCCCAGGTCCCGGCCCGCCCAGCCGGCCAGCTCGCGCAGGTCGCCCAGGTCGCCCATGCCCCAGGAACGGGCGGACAGCAGCGAGTACAGCTGGACGAGCACGCCGTACCCGCGCCCGGGAGGCTGCGGCACGCGCGCGAGGGCGACGACGAGGGTGGTGTGCGCGGTGCGCCCGTCGCGCGCCCGGGCGTCGAGCCGGTGCACGCCCAGCGGCAGCCGCTCCCAGCGGGGTGTGCCGGAGATCTCGTCACCGTGCTCGGTGGTGATCCTCACGTCGGTGCCGGTCGGGAGCGCCGTGAGCGGGCGGGGCAGCCCGGGCGGGCGGCCCGGGGACTGCGTCCCGTCGTCCGGGTCGTCCCGCCACAGGACCAGCGTCGGCGGGAGCAGCCGGGCGTCCCTGGCCGCCTCGGTGGCGGCCAGGGACGCGCGCAGCGCCTCGGGCGTGGCGGCGTCGACGTCCAGGGCGGCGAGGACCTCCACCACCGTGGTGTCGGGGACCGGGACGGTGACGCCCGCGGACGGGGAGTACGCGGTGGCGACACCGTGCAGCGCGGCGAGCCGGGCAAGGGTCATTCAGGCTCCTGGGGACTCCGGTCCGCCGGCCGTGCGGTGCGCGGTCGGCTCGCTGGTCAGGGGGGTGAAGTCGGTCAGCGCGGGTTCGCTGGTCAGGGGGGTGGCGCCGGCGAGCGGCGGCTCGCTGGTCAGGGGGGCGCCGGCGGCGGGCAGGCCGGTCAGGGGGCAGAAGCCGGGACCCTGGCCCGTCACCGGCGGATCGGCGACGGCCGCGGGGCCCGGGACCTGTTTGGAGAGGGCGGAGAGCAGGAGCTGGGCGGAAGCGGCCACGGTGGCCTCCCTGTGAAGGTGACGGTGGGACACAGCAGCCCTACCCAGCGGGCGGCCGCACATCCGCACAACGTGGCGTCGGTCACATGGCGTTCCGGCGGGGGGAGTTGGAGCGCCCCCCGTGACCCGGTAGGCAAATACGACACAACGGCCACGCACATTGACACCTTCGGCGAGTCGGTGGTGGGCTCGAAACCGACCGGTTCAGCCATCGCTCCGGCCACCGGCAAAGCTACTCGCAGAACAACGAAAGACGAGGGGAGACGCGCGTGCAGTTCGGGCGCTTCGGCCGCGGGAAGCGGACCGCCACGGCCGTGGCCGTCGCCGTGATCGGCGGACTCCTGGGCGGCACCCCCGGTGCGCTGGCCGCGCCCGGCGGCCCCGGCTCCCCCACCACGGCCACTCCTGGGCGGGACGCCACCGCCCTGCCCCCGGTGTGGCCACGTCCCCAGTCCCTCCGGCCGGCCGGTGCCGCGGTGCCCCTCGGTGACGAGGTGACGCTCCTCACGGAGGGGGACACCGATCCGTACGCCGTGACGGCGCTGGAGGGCGTCCTGCGCGACGCGGGTGTGCGCACCGTCCACACCGGGCCGGGCGGACGCGGACCTGTCGTGCTGCTGGGCGGCACCGGCGCGCGGGACGCGCTGCGGGCCCTGCGGGCACCCGAGCGGGGCGACCTCCCGGCGGGCGGCTACCGCATCGCCACCGGCCGGCACCAGGGGCGGGACACGGTCGCCGTGGACGGCGTCGGCACGGACGGCCTCTTCCACGCCGTGCAGACCCTGCGCCAGCTCATAGCCGCCGACCGGACGCTGCCCGGCGTCCTGGTGCGGGACTGGCCGGGCACGGCGGTGCGCGGCATGACGGAGGGTTTCTACGGCCGCCCCTGGAGCCACCGGCAGCGGCTGGCCCAGCTCGACTTCATGGGCCGCACCAAGCAGAACCGGTACCTCTACGCCCCCGGCGACGACCCCTACCGGCAGGCCCAGTGGCGCGAGCCCTACCCGGCCGCCCAGCGGGCCGAGTTCCGGGAGCTGGCCGACCGGGCGCGGCGCAACCACGTGACGCTGGCCTGGGCCGTGGCGCCCGCCCAGTCGATGTGCCTGGCCTCACAGGACGACCTGGCGGCGCTCAAGCGCAAGGTCGACGCGATGTACGCGCTGGGGGTGCGCGCCTTCCAGGTGCAGTTCCAGGACGCCTCGTACGACGAGTGGCACTGCTCCCGGGACGCCGACACCTTCGGTTCCGGCCCCGCCTCGGCGGCGCGGGCCCACGCGCGCGTGGCGACGGAACTCGCCCGGCACCTGGCCGGCCGGTACCCGGACGCGCAGCCCCTGGCGCTGATGCCGACCGAGTACTACCAGGACGGCGTCACCGAGTACCGCACGGCGCTCGCCGCCGAGCTGGACGACCGGGTGCAGGTGGCCTGGACCGGGGTCGGGGTCGTTCCCCGTACGATCACCGGCCGCGAACTGGCGGGCGCCCGGGACGCGTTCGACCACCCGCTGGTCACCCTGGACAACTACCCGGTCAACGACTACGCCCAGGACCGTGTCTTCCTGGGCCCCTACCTGGGCCGCGAACCGGCCGTCGCCGTCGGTTCCGCCGCGCTGCTGGCCAACGCGATGGAACAGGCGACCGCGTCCCGCATCCCCGTCTTCACGGCCGCCGACTACGCCTGGAACCCGAAGGGCTACCGGCCCGGGGAGTCCTGGCACGCCGCGCTGGACGACCTGGCGGGCGGCGACCCGGCGGCCAGGGAGGCGCTGCACGCCCTGGCCGGCAACGACGCCTCCTCGATCCTCACCCGCACCGAGTCGGCGTACCTGCGGCCGCTGCTCGCCGACTTCTGGCGGACCCGGGCGAGCACCACCGCCGACGCGGCGGCCCGGGACCGGGCGGCGGGCGCGCTGCGGGCCGCGTTCGGCGTGATGCGGCAGGCGCCCGAGCGGCTGACCGGCACGGCCGACGGCCTGCTGGACGACGAGGTGCGGCCCTGGCTGGAGCAGCTGGCGCGGTACGGGCGCGCCGGTGAGGCGGCCGTCGACATGCTCCAGGCGCAGGCGCGGGGCGACGGGGCGGGCGCCTGGCGGGCGTCGCTGGAGCTGGAGCCGCTGCGCGAGGAGCTGGCGTCCAGCCCGGTCACGGTGGGCGAGGGCGTACTGGACCCGTTCCTGACGCGGGCCGTCAAGGAGGGCGCGCGGTGGACGGGCGCCTCGCGCGACACGGGCACCGTCGGCCGCGAGAACGGCTCGTACACCGTGCGCCTGGACCGGGCCCGTCCCCTGGACACGGTCACCGCGATGACGGTGCCCGGCGGCTCGCACCCCGCGAACGGCTCCGTCGAGGCTCATGTGCCCGGTCAGGGGTGGCGTCCGCTGGGCGCCCTGTCGGGCACCGGCTGGACGCAGACCGCCGCGCGCGGCCTGACCGCCGACGCCGTACGGATCACCTGGACGGGGCGGTCACCCAGCGTCCGGGCCCTGGTGCCGTGGTTCGCCGACGAGCCGCGGGCCCGCCTGGACCTGCCGCACGCCGAGACGGACGCGGTGATCGGGGGCGCCCCGCGCAGGGTGAACGCGGTACTCGCCGCGCAGCGGCCGGGCGAGGTGCGCGGCACGCTCACGGCGAAGGCGCCGAAGGGGCTGAAGGTCACCGTCCCGAAGCGGACCACCGTCCCGCGCGGCACGGCCGCCACCGTCCCGGTCGACATCACCGTTCCGGCGGGCACCCCGTCGGGCGACTACCGGGTGCCGCTCTCCTTCGCCGGCCAGGAGCGCACGCTGACGGTCCGGGCGTACCCGGCGACCGGCGGCCCGGACCTGGCCCGTACGGCGACGGCGTCCTCGTCGGGCGACGAGACCGCCGACTTCCCCGCCTCGGCGGCGATCGACGGCGACCCGGAGTCGCGCTGGTCGTCCCCGGCGGAGGACGGCGCCTGGTGGCAGCTGGAGCTGGAGCGGCCCGTCCGGCTGGGTCAGGTGGTCCTGCACTGGCAGGAGGCCCACGCGGCGAAGTACCGCATCCAGGTGTCGGCCGACGGCCGCGTCTGGCGCACGGCGGCGACCGTGCGGGACGGGAAGGGGGGCCGCGAGGCGATCCGCATGGACGCCCCCGGCACCCGCTTCGTCCGCGTCCAGGGCGACGCGCGGGCGACCGGGTACGGCTACTCGCTCTTCACGGTCGAGGCCTACGCGGTGACCCCGCCCCCGCCCCCCACGGCCGCCCCGCCTCCCGCCGCCCCGCCCCCCGGCGAGTGAGCCCGACGCCCGGGAGCCGGACCGAGCCTCAGGAGACGCGGTCGATCCGGGCCATGGCGTCGTCCGCGCCGTACGGCTGGAGGTAGGGTAGCCAGCGCGGGTCCCGGTGGCCGGTGCCGATGATGCGCCAGGCCAGGCCGGTCGGCGGGGCGGGTTGCTGATGAAGCCGCCAGCCCAGCTCCCGCAGGTGCCGGTCGGCCTTGACGTGGTTGCAGCGGCGGCAGGCCGCCACGACGTTGTCCCAGGCGTGCTGTCCGCCGCGGCTGCGCGGCACGACGTGGTCGACGCTGGTTGCGACGCCACCGCAGTACATGCAACGCCCGCCGTCGCGGGCGAAGAGGGCTTTGCGGGTCAGAGGAACGGGCCCCCGATAGGGGACCCGTACGAACCGTTTCAGGCGGACCACGCTGGGGGCTGCCATGGCTCGGGTCGCGCTGTGCATGAAGGCGCCGGACTCCTCGAGGCAGATGGCCTTGTTCTCGAGGACGAGGACGAGCGCGCGGCGGAGCGGTACGACGCCGAGGGGCTCGTACGACGCGTTGAGGACCAGGACGTGCGGCACGGATGCCTCCTTGTACGCCGGCGGCGCGTGGCTCGCGCCGGGACGATCTGCTCTCAGTCTCTCCTCATGCCAGGTCGAAGCGCCACCACGTACCGGTAACGGGCCCGAAGTGTTTTCGACCACACCCTGATCATCCCCAGGTGAGACGCACCTCTCCCTCGAACATGGCAACGAACCACCCCCGATGCCCCGTTAATGTAATTGGTCCGCTTGTCCATTCTGGAGGTTCCCGCCGTGCCCTGGTCCGCCGTTCCGGCTGCCGACCCCACACCCGCGCCGGTGTCGCTCGACGGCGCCGCCAAGCAGGCCGGCGAGGCCGCCGGCTGGGTGGAGCAGAACTGGTCCACCTGGCTGAGCACCGGTCTGCGCATCCTGCTGATCCTGGTGGTGGCCGTGGTGCTGCGGCACCTCGTCCGCCGGGCCCTGACCAAGTTGATCGAACGCATGAACCGCAGCGCCCAGGCGGTCGAGGGTTCCGCGCTGGGCGGTCTCCTGGTGAACGCGGAGCGGCGCCGGCAGCGCTCCGAGGCCATCGGCTCGGTGCTGCGCTCGGTGGCCTCCTTCCTGATCCTGGGCACCGCCGGCCTGATGATCCTCGGCGCGTTCAACGTGAACCTGGCCCCGCTGCTGGCCTCGGCCGGTGTCGCCGGTGTCGCCATCGGTTTCGGCGCCCGGAACCTGGTCACCGACTTCCTCTCCGGCGTCTTCATGATCCTTGAGGACCAGTACGGGGTCGGCGACTCGATCGACGCGGGGGTCGCCTCCGGCGAGGTGATAGAGGTGGGCCTGCGGGTGACGAAGCTGCGCGGCGACAACGGGGAGATCTGGTACGTCCGCAACGGCGAGATCAAGCGGATAGGCAACCTGAGCCAGGGCTGGTCCACGGCGACGGTCGATGTGACGGTCCGCCCGACCGAGGACCTGGAGCGGGTCCGCACGGTGATCACCGAGGTGGGCGAGAGCCTCGCCAAGGAGGAGCCGTGGAACGAGCGCCTGTGGGGGCCGGTCGAGGTGCTGGGCCTCAACGAGGTGCTGATCGACTCCATGACGGTCCGGCTGGCCGCCAAGACGATGCCGGGCAAGTCCCTGGGGGTGGAGCGCGAGCTGCGCTGGCGCATCAAGCGGGCCTTCGACGAGGTCGGCATCCGCATCGTGGGCGGTCTTCCGGCGGTCGCCGCCGATGACGCCCCCGCGGACCCGACGGCGTCCATGGCGCCCCCGTCCGCCTTCGCCTCCACCACCTCCCCCCAGTCGGTCGCGGCGACCCCGCTGACCCCGCCGCCGAACCTGGCCAAGCAGGACCGGTGACCGGGCACCGGGTGACCCGGGACCGGTGACCTGCGAAGGGCGCCCCCGCCGTGACGGCGGGGGCGCCCTTCTCCGTCGGCCGGAAACGAGGTCTTGACGGGTCCCTGACGTCCGCCATACCGTCTGCCCACCACAACAGTAAAGTTTCCTAACAGTGTGGGCAGGTGCACCTCGATGAGCGCGACCCCCGGCAACACCCCCGGCACGCCCCGCGTCCTGCGGGCCATGAACGACCGCGCCGCGCTCGACCTGCTGCTGGAGCACGGGCCGCTGTCCCGGACCCGGATCGGGAAGCTGACCGGGCTGTCCAAGCCGACCGCCTCGCAACTGCTCGCCCGTCTCGAGGCCGCCGGGCTGGTCGTGGCGACCGGCGTGACGGAGGGCCGTCCGGGGCCGAACGCGCAGTTGTACGCCGTCAACGCGCGCGCCGCGTACGCCGCCGGGCTCGACGTGAACCCCCGGCGCATCCGCGCGGCCGTCGCCGACATCACCGGGGCGGTGGCCGGGGAGTTCGAGCTCGCGACCCCCAAGAAGGCGGCCGGGGACGTCGTACGGCAGGTCACCGAGGCGCTGGACGGGGCGGTGAAGGCGGCCGGGATCACCCGGGGCGAGGTGCACCGGCTGGTGATCGGCACGCCCGGTGCGTTCGACCCGTCGACGGGACGGCTGCGGTACGCCTCCCACCTGCCGGGCTGGCACTCCCCCACGCTGCTGGACGAGCTGGCCGCCGCCCTGCCCGCGCCGGTCGAGTACGAGAACGACGTGAACCTGGTGGCGGTGGCCGAGCAGCGGCTCGGGGCGGCCCGGGGGCACGGGGACTTCGTGCTGCTGTGGAACAAGGAGGGCCTGGGCGCCGCGCTGGTGCTCGGCGGGCGGCTGCACCGCGGGTTCACCGGCGGCGCCGGCGAGGTGGGCTTCCTGCCCGTGCCGGGCGCGCCGCTGGTGCGGCAGGTCACCCGGGCGAACAGCGGCGGCTTCCAGGAGCTGGCCGGCGCCCAGGTGCTGGCCCGGCTGGCGCGCGAGTACGGCATCGAGGACGTACCCCGCGGGGAGCACGCCGAGGTCGCCGCCGCACTGGTCCGGCGCGCGGCCGAGGCCGGCTCCGGCCCGTACGCGCGGCTCCTCGACGCCTTCGCGACCGGTCTCGCCACCGGTCTGGCGTCGCTGGTCGCGGTCCTCGACCCGGAGCTGGTGGTGCTGTCGGGCGAGGTGATCACCGCCGGCGGCGAGGCGCTGCGCGAGCGGGTGGCGGCCGAGCTCGGCGAGCTGGCCGCGTCCCGGCCGCGGCTCGTCCTCGGCGGCGTACAGCGGCATCCCGTCCTGCGCGGCGCGCTGGAGAGCGCGCTGGCCGCCACCCGGGACGAGGTCTTCGACACCTCCCGCTGAGCACCGCGCGCCGGACACCGCCCGCCCGGCCCCCGTGCCGCGCCCCCGGCCGGACGCCCCGGGCCCGGCCCCCCGCACCCGCCCCGTCCCGGCCACGGCCGGTCCCCCGAGCACCGCCCCCGGAGCACCATCCCCCGAGCACCGCGACGCGTACGAACCAGGGAGACACCGTCATGAACCGCACAGCCGCCGGCGCGCTCGCCTCGGCCGCCGTCATAGCCCTGCTCACCTCCGCCTGCACCGGTTCGGCCGCGTCCGGCGCGAGTGACGACCCGAACGCCCCGGTCACGCTCACGTTCTGGCACGGCTGGTCGGCGCCGGCCGAGGTGAAGGCGGTCGAGGCCACCATCGAACGGTTCGAGGCCGCCCACTCCAACATCACGGTGAAGGCCGTCCCCAACATCACCGACGACAAGATCCAGCAGGCGCTGCGGGCCGGCGGGTCCGGCGCCCCCGACGTGGTGTCCTCGTTCACCACCGACAACGTGGGCAAGTTCTGCTCCTCGGGGGCCCTCGCCGACCTGGCGCCGTTCGTCGAGAAGGCGGGGATCGACCTGGAGAAGACGTTCGCGAAGCCCCGCCTGGACTACACCCGGTTCCAGGACAAGCGCTGCACGCTGCCGCTGCTGGGCGACGCGTACGGGCTGTACTACAACAAGGACGCCTTCAAGGAGGCGGGCATCACGGCGCCGCCGAGGACCTGGAGCGAATTCGACCGGGCCGCCGAGAAGCTGACGAAACCGAAGGGCGACTCGTACGAACAGCTCGGCTTCATGCCGAACTTCCACGGCTACGAGTCCACCCCCGGACACCTGGTCGCCCAGTGGAGCCCGGTGTACTTCGACCGGGACGGCAGGTCGAACATCGCGAAGGACCCCGCCTTCGCGGCGATGTTCACCTGGCAGAAGAACCTGATCCGGAAGCTGGGCGGCTTCGCGAAGCTGGAGAAGTACCGCAGCACCTTCGGCGACGAGTGGGGCGCCAAGCACCCCTTCCACACCGGCCAGGTCGCCATGCAGCTCGACGGCGAATGGCGGCTGGGCATGGCCACCGACGCCAAGGTGCCCTTCGAGGTCGGCGTCGCGCCGCTGCCCGTCCCCGACGACCAGGCGGCCGACTACGGCAAGGGCTACCTCTCCGGCACCATCGTCGGCATCGCCTCCACCAGCCGGAAGCGGAACGCCGCCTGGGAACTGGTGAAGTACCTGACCACCGACACCGACGCGGTCGTGGACTTCGCCAACGCGCTGCGCAACGTCCCCTCCACGCACGACGCGCTCGCCTCGCCGAAACTGAAGCTCGACCCCCGCTTCAGGACGTTCCTGGACATCGCCCGGCACCCGAAGTCCAGCACCACCCCCGCCTCCGTCAACGGCGGCGCGTACCAGGTCACCCTCCAGGAATTCGGCTACCTCCACGAGGCGGGCAAGGTCCCCGACCTGAAGGCCGGGCTGCGGAGGACGGCCGAGCAGATCGACACGGACATCGAGAAGGCGAAGTGACGGTCCGCGCACTCCGCGCCAGGCGCACCCGCTCCGCCCTGCGCACCGCCGCGTTCCTGTCCCCCTGGCTGGTCGGCTTCGGCGTCTTCTTCGCGTACCCGCTCGCGTCGACCGTGTACTTCTCGTTCATGGACTACGACGGGTTCGCGGCGCCCGTCTTCAACGGCCTGGAGAACTGGACGTACGTCCTCACCGACTACCCGGCCTTCTGGCCGTCGATGAGGAACACCCTGTGGCTGGTGGTCGTCATGGTCACCTGCCGGGTCGTCCTCGGGCTCGGCACCGGCCTGCTGATCACACGGATCAAAACCGGGGCCGGGGTCTTCCGGACCCTGTTCTACCTGCCCTACCTGGCCCCGCCGGTCGCCGCCACCCTCGGTTTCGTCTTCCTCCTCAACCCCGGTACCGGCCCGGTCAACTCGCTCCTCGCCGACCTCGGCCTGCCGGCCCCCGGCTGGTTCGGCGACCCGGCCTGGTCCAAGCCCGCGCTGACCATGCTGGCGGTGTGGGGCGTCGGCGACCTGATGGTCATCTTCATGGCCGCCCTGCTCGACGTGCCGAAGGAGCAGTACGAGGCGGCCGAGCTGGACGGGGCGTCGGCCTGGCAGCGGTTCCGGTACGTCACCCTCCCGAACATCTCCCCCATCGTGCTGTTCGCCGTGGTCACCGGGGTCATCCAGACCATGCAGTACTACACGCAGCCGCTGGTCGCCGGGAAGGTCGCCTCCGGCATCATCGGCAACAGCGGCCAGCAGTTCGAGCCGGGGTACCCGGAGAAGTCGACGCTGACCCTGCCGCAGCTCGTGTACAACCTCGGCTTCCAGCGCTTCGACTACGGATCGGCCTGTGTCGTCGCCCTGGTCCTCTTCGCTCTCGCCATGGCCTGCACGGCACTGCTGATGCGCCGCCGCGGCGGCCTCCTGCGGGTGGGTGACTGACCGCCATGACATACGTGCCCGACACACCGCCGAAGGTCACGCCGGCCGCGCGCGGCGCCCGGCGCAGGGCGGCGCTGCACTGGGTCGCCGTGCACGCGCTGGGCGTCGCCGCCGCGCTGTTCTTCGTGCTGCCGTTCGTCTTCCTGTTCCTCACGTCGCTGATGAGCGACGAGCAGGCACTCACCCGCGACCTCACCCCCGACACCTGGGAGTGGGGCAACTACACGCGCGTGTGGAACACGCCCGGCTTCCTCACCTGGTGGAAAAACACCCTGCTGTACGCCGGGCTCGGCACCCTGCTGACGGTCCTGTCGTCGCTGCCCGTCGCCTACGCGCTCGCGAAGTTCCGCTTCCGCGGGCGGCGGCTCGCGCTGATGCTGGTCATCTCGATGATGATGCTGCCACCGCAGGTGGTCATCATCCCGATGTACCTGTTCTGGGCGAAGCAGATGGACCTGTCCGGCTCGCTGTGGCCACTGATCATTCCCATGGCGTTCGGGGACGCGTTCTCCGTCTTCCTGCTGCGCCAGTTCCTCCTCACCATCCCGGACGAGTACCTGGACGCCGCGAGGGTCGACGGATGCGGCGAACTGAGGACACTCCTCCGGGTGGTTCTGCCGATGGCCCGGCCGGGTATCGCCGCGGTGGCGCTGTTCCAGTTCTTCTACGCCTGGAACGACTACTTCGGGCCGCAGATCTACGCCTCCGAGAACCCGGCCGCCTGGACCCTCAGTTACGGCCTGGAGTCCTTCAAGGGCGCGCACCACACCGACTGGAACCTGACCATGGCCGCGACCGTCCTCGTCATGGCCCCCGTGATCATCGTCTTCTTCTTCGCCCAGAAGGCGTTCGTCGAGGGCGTCACACTGACCGGAGTGAAGGGCTAGAGCGTATGAAGCTGGCTGTAGTCGGGGGCGGCTCCACCTACACCCCCGAGCTGATCGACGGGTTCGCGCGGCTGCGCGACACCCTACCCGTCGCCGAACTCGCCCTGGTCGACCCGGCCGCCGACCGGCTGGAGCTGGTCGGCGGGCTGGCCCGGCGGATCTTCGCCAGGCAGGGCCACCCAGGGCTGATCACGACCACGTCCGACCTGGACGCCGCCGTCGACGGCGCCGACGCCGTCCTGCTGCAACTGCGGGTCGGCGGGCAGGCGGCCCGGCAGCGCGACGAGACCTGGCCGCTGGAGTGCGGCTGCGTCGGGCAGGAGACGACCGGCGCGGGCGGGCTCGCCAAGGCGCTGCGCACCGTGCCGGTGGTGCTGGACATCGCCGAGCGAGTGCGGCGGGCCAATCCCCGTGCCTGGATCATCGACTTCACCAACCCGGTCGGGATCGTGACCCGGGCCCTGCTCCGGGCCGGGCACCGGGCCGTGGGGCTGTGCAACGTGGCCATCGGCTTCCAGCGGAGGTTCGCACGGCTGCTGGACGTCTCCCCGGACGCGGTGCACCTGGACCACGTGGGGCTCAACCACCTGACGTGGGAGCGCGGCGTGCGGCTCGGCGGTCCGGAAGGGGAGGACGTCCTGCCGAAGCTGCTCGCCGAGCACGGGGACGCCATCGCCGGCGACCTGCGGCTGCCGCGCGCCCTGCTCGACCGGCTGGGCGTCGTCCCGTCGTACTACCTGCGGTACTTCTACGCGCACGACGAGGTCGTCCGCGAGCTGGGCGGCAAGCCATCGCGGGCGGCCGAAGTGGCCGCGATGGAGCGGGAGCTGCTGGAGATGTACGGCGACCCGGCGCTGGACGAGAAGCCGGAGCTGCTCGCCCGGCGGGGCGGGGCGTTCTACTCGGAGGCGGCCGTGGACCTGGCGGCGGCGCTGCTCGGCGGCTCCGGGCCGGCGACGCAGGTGGTCAACACGTACAACCGGGGCACGCTGCCGTTCCTGCCGGACGACGCGGTGATCGAGGCGCAGGCGGCGGTGGACCCCTCCGGGGCCGTGCCGCTGCCCGTACCGGAGCTCGATCCGCTGTACGCGGGGCTCGTCGCGGGCGTCACGGCGTACGAGGACCTGGCGCTGGAGGCGGCGCTGCGCGGCGGGCGCGACCGGGTGTTCAGGGCCCTGCTGGCGCACCCGCTGATCGGCCAGTACACGATCGCCGACGGGCTGACCGACCGGCTGATCGCCCACAACCGGGAGCACCTCACGTGGGCGTGACGGCCGCCGTCCTCGCGATCGACGCGGGCAACAGCAAGTCGGACGTGGCGCTCGTCGGCGAGGACGGCTCCGTCCTGGGCACGTCACGCGGGCCGGGGTTCCAGCCCCCGCGGGTGGGCGTCGAAGCGGCGCTCGACGTGCTGGCGGACGCCGTGCGCGAGGCCCACGGGTCCGCGCGGGTGCCCGTAGGCCGCGTGCGGCACGTGTCGGCGTGTCTGGCCAACGCCGACTTCCCCTCGGAGGAGGCGGAGTTGGCGGCCGCCCTGCACGCGCGCGCGTGGGGGCGGACCGCCGAGGTGCGCAACGACACGTTCGCGATCCTGCGGGCGGGCGTCGACGAGCCGCGCGGTGTCGCCGTCGTGTGCGGCGCGGGCGTCAACTGCGTGGGCATGCTGCCGGACGGGCGGACCGCGCGGTTCCCCTCGATCGGCCGGATCTCCGGTGACTGGGGCGGGGGTTCGGGGCTGGCCGAGGAGGCGATGTGGTGCGCGGCGCGGGCGGAGGACGGACGCGGCGAGCCGACGGCGCTGGCCCGGGCCCTGCCGGAGCACTTCGGGCTGCCTTCGGTGTACGCGCTGGTCGAGGCGCTGCACCTGGGCCGGATCCCGGCCGAGCGGCGGCATGAGCTGACACCGGTGCTGTTCGCGGTGGGCGCGGGGGGCGACCCGGTCGCGCGGTCGCTGGTGGAGCGGCAGGCCGAGGAGGTGGTGGCCATGGCGACGGTCGCCCTGGACCGGCTCGGGCTGCTGGACGCGGAGGTCCCGGTGCTGCTGGGCGGCAGCGTCCTGGCGGCCCGGCACCCGCTGCTGAACGGGCGGGTCACCGAACTGCTGGCCGTCAAGGCCCCGAAGGCCGGCGTCCATGTGGTGACCGAGCCGCCGGTGCTGGGTGCGGCGCTGCTGGGCCTGGACCACCTGGGGGCGCCGGCCTCGGCACGGGACCGGCTGCGGGCGCACTGGGCGCGTCCCTGACGCGGAACCGCGGGGGAACCGACGGGTGTCGGCCGGCGTATACAGAAGGGGGAGAGCGAGGGGGGATGCGGCGGGGCGGCGGGCACGACAACCACAAGATCGGGTCAAGCCCGGTGTGAACGTCGGCCCCTCCAGCCATACTGCGGTGAGCGACCGAGGGGGAGGTCCCGTGACATACGCACCGGATGCGCCGGCCGTGCCGGGCGCCGCGCCGCCCGCACCCGGCGCGCCCGCACCCGCCGTGCTGCCGCCGGCTCCGCCGGCCTCGCCGGCGGGGCCGCCCGCCGGGCGGGGCGCGTGGGCCGAGGGTGCGGCGCGGCTGCGCGCCGCGGCGACGACCGAGCCGGGCCGGCTGCGGATCCTCGGTGCCGTACTGGCGGCGCTGGTCGTGGCGTTCGGGGCGGTCACCGCGTTCGAGGTCTCCGACCGGGCGGCGGCGGCCGACGACGTGGTGAGCCGCAGCCAGCCGCTGAGCGCGGACGCGGCCGACATCTACCGTTCGCTGGCGGACGCCGACACGGCGGCGGCGGGCGGCTTCCTGGCCGGCGCGCAGGAGCCCGCCGGCGTGCGCGAGCGGTACGAGAAGGACATCACCACCGCGTCGCGGCTGCTCCTCAAGGCGGCGGCCAACACGGAAGGTTCCTCCGCGTCCGCCCGCGACATCGCCACCCTCAACGAGTACCTGCCGCGCTACACGGGCCTGGTGGAGCGCGCCCGCGCGGCCAACCGGCAGGGCCTGCCCCTGGGCGGGGCGTACCTGCGGTACGCCAACCAGCAGATGAGCACCCGGATGCTGCCCGCCGCCGAGAGGCTGTACGAGGCGGAGACCGCGCGGCTCGGTCAGGACGACCGGGACGCCCGGACGTGGCCGTTCCTCTCGCTCGGTGCCGGGATCGTGGCGCTGGCCGCCCTGCTGTGGGCGCAGCGCCGCACGTACCTGCGCACCAACCGGGTGTTCAACCAGGGCCTGCTGGCCGCCACGGCCGCGTCCGCGGTGCTGCTGCTGTGGCTGGTGGCCGGGCACGGGGTGGCGCGGGCGGAACTGACCGAGGCGAGGGCGCACGGCCAGGATTCGCTCGAGGTGCTGAACGAGGCGCGGATCAACTCCCTGAAGGCCCGCGCCAACGAGAACCTGACCCTGGTCGCCCGTGGCGCGGTGCTGACCGCAGACGGCAGGAGCGACAAGTATGAGACGGACTACGCCACGGGGATGGGCCGGCTGACCGGCGCGCTCACCCGGGCGGGCGGGCTCGCCGACGACCGTGCGGGCGGCGACCCGGTCGCGGACGCCGCGCGGCGCGTGGTGGAGTGGCGGCAGCGGCACAAGGCCGCGCGTGAGACGGACGACGGCGGCGACTACGCGGGCGCGCTCGCCAGGGTGATCGGCGCGAATGACTCCACCGGGGAGTCCTTCGACGAGGTGGACGCGGCGCTGGAGAAGGCCCTGGACCATGAGCAGGGCGAGTTCACCAGGGCCGCCGAGGACGGCCGGGGCGCGCTGACCGGCCTGCCGGCCGGGGCCGCCGCCCTGGCCGTGATGGCCGCCGCCGGGGCCGTCGTGGGCGTCAACCGCAGGCTGTCGGAGTACCGGTGAGGGCGAGGGGAGGCACGATGAAGGGCACCGACGGGACGCACGCCGTCGACGGCACGGCCCCCGGCACCCGAACAGGCACCCGGACGGGCGGGCGGCGGGGCGGCCGGCTGCGGGGCTGGGGCGGAGTCGCGGCGATGGCCGCCGCCTGCGGGCTGACCGCCACGCTGACCCTGATACCGCTGTCCCGGGGCGACCTGGCGACCGACCGGGTGTCCGGCGCGGGCAGCGTCCTGCCCGTCAGGGCAGACACGTGCCGTGACCCGGAGGCCTCTCTTCCACCGTCCACCGCGGACGGGCCGGCCGTCGACGCCGTCAAGGCGCGCGGGAGGCTGATCGTCGGCGTGGACCAGAACAGCTACCGGTGGGGGTACCGCGACCCGGCGACCGGCAGGCTGGAGGGGTTCGACATCGACCTGGCCCGAGCGATCGCCGAGGACCTCCTCGGCAGCCGGGACGCCGTCGTCTTCCGCGCCATCCCCACCAATCAGCGGATCGCCGCCCTGGAGAACGGGACGGTCGACCTGGTGGTGCGGACGATGACCATCAACTGCAAGCGCGTCGGGCAGGTAGCCTTCTCCACCGCCTACTTCCAGGCCGGGCAGCAGGTCCTCGCGCCGGAGGACTCCCCGATCACGGGGTACGACTCCTCGCTCAGGGGCAGGCGGGTCTGCTCGGCGGAGGGCTCGACGGCGTACGAGGCGCTGGAGAGGCAGTCGTTCGGCGCCCTCTTCCGGGACGCGCACGAGGACTCCCCCGAGGACGAGGACGTCCACACCGTGCCCAACCAGCTGGACTGCCTCGTGCGGCTCCAGCTGGGCGAGGTCGACGCGGTGGTGACCGACAACGCGCTGGCCGCCGGTCAGGCGGCGCAGGACCCGGCCGTCACACTGAAGGGCAGGCCGTTCACGACCGAGTACTACGGCGTGGCCGCGAAACTCGGCAACGACGACCTGGTGCGGCGGGTCAACCAGGTGCTCGTCGACTACCGCAAGGGGCCCTGGATGAAGGCGTACGACCGGTGGCTGCGCTCCGACCTGCCCGGCATAACCGGGCCGCCCGCGCCGAAGTACCGCACCAACTGATGCGCTGTCCGTGCCCGTACGAGTGGAGAGGTGATCGATGGGCGTCACGGGACCCCCTGGGCCGGTGATGGACCGGGACGAGGTGGACCGTGCGCTGGCGCGGCTCGGGGCGGAGCACAAGGCGGTCGAGGACTCGCTGCTCGCCCTCCAGGACCACGCGGGCCGCAGGCTCCTCGAAGGGGCCGAGCTGACCGGTACGACCAAGGACCGCTGGGCCGCCACGGAGCGGACGATCACCCTGCTGTGGACGTACTTCGACGCGTACACGGCGGCGTTGCGCGAGGCGCGAGAGGTGCGCTCCCGGCGCCGGTGGCCCGGCCGCGAGGAGCTGGCCGAGCTGACCGAGCTGCTGCGCGGCGACAGTGTGACGGTGTCGGGCTCGCCGGCCAAGCTGGCCGAGCGGTTCACGCTGGAGCGGCTGGTGGACCGGATGAACGAGCTGTACGCGAGCTCGCTCGACATGGTGGTGACTGCGGACGCGGTGTGGTCGGCGCTCCCGGCGCGGATAGACCTGCTGGCGGCCGAGCTGCACCGCACCCGTTCGCTGGCGCACTCGGTGGGCGTACGACCCGGTGAGCACCCGGCCGGGGACGACCTGGAGGCCATCACGGAGGAGCTGGCGTCGCTGCGGGCGCGGGTGGTGTCCGACCCGCTGGCGTTCTGGCGCCCGGCGATGGGCAGTTCGGCGCCCGGGGGCGGGCGGCCGGACACGGACCGGTACGACCGGGCCGCCCGCGCGCTGGAGGACGTGCGCCGCGAGATCGAGGCGGTGCTCCAGGTACGGCAGGACTCGGAGGCGCGCCTGCTGCGGCTGAGGGACGTCCTGTCGCGCGCCGACCGGACGCTGGCGGAGGCGCGGGCGGCGCGGGGCGAGGTGCTGGCGAAGATCGCCGCGTCGGAGGTGCCGGTGGTGAGCGGCCCGCCGACCGCGCTCCAGGAACGGCTGGCGACGGCCGCCGAGTACCGGCGGCACGCCCGGTGGCACCGGCTGTCGCCGCTGCTGGAGGCGCTGGAGCGGGAGGCGGAGGACGAGCTGATGCGGGCGCGCGAGCAGTTGACGGCGGTCACCGCGCCGCTCGCGGTGCGGGCGGAGCTGCGCGGCCGGCTCGACGCGTACAGGGCGAAGGTCGCCCGGCACGGCATGGCGGAGGATCCGCTGCTGGTCGAGCGGTACGACGTGGCGCGCCGGATGCTGTGGAGCGCCCCGTGCGACCTGCGGGTCGCCGAGCAGGCGGTGCTGCGCTACCAGCGGCTGGCGGCGGAAGTGCTGTCCGGGGCGGGGCCCGTGGACCGTGGGGGGAGCCAGTGAGGACGTGTCAACGGCCCGGCTGCGAGGGCTCGTACGAGGACATGGGCGACGGTGAGCTGTACTGCGACACGTGCGGCCTGGCGCCCGTCGTCTCGCCCTCGGGGATGGTGTCCTCGCCGCCCACGGGGATCGCGGGCGGCGGGACGGGCTCCACCGGCGGATCCCGGTCGTCGTCCCGTTCGTCGCGGCGCTCGGTGTCGGGGCGGCTGTCGCGTTCGGTGCCGGGCGGGACGGGGTCGTCCCGGTCGGTGTCGGTGCGCAGCTCCGGGTCCCCCACCGGCCGGTCGGAGCGGGGCAGGCTGGGTGCCGGGCTGGTGTCGATCCCCGCGGTGCCGCGCCCCGACCCCCGGTCGGTGGTGATGGCGGACCCGCAGGTGCCCGAGCGGAAGCGATTCTGCTCGCGGTCCGACTGCGGGGCGCCGGTCGGGCGGGCGCGCGGTGACCGGCCGGGGCGTACGGAGGGCTTCTGCACCAGGTGCGGTCACCCCTACTCGTTCGTGCCGAAGCTGCGCGCGGGTGACGTGGTGCACGGCCAGTACGAGGTGGCCGGGTGCCTGGCGCACGGCGGGCTGGGCTGGGTGTACCTCGCCGTGGACCGGGCGGTGTCCGACCGGTGGGTGGTCCTGAAGGGCCTGCTGGACACCGGCGACCAGGACGCGATGGCGGCGGCGATATCGGAGCGGCGGTTCCTCGCGGAGATCGAGCACTCCAACATCGTCCGCATCTACAACTTCGTGGAGCACCTGGACCAGCGGACGGGTTCGCTGGACGGGTACATCGTCATGGAGTACGTCGGCGGCAAGTCCCTGAAGGACATCGCCAACGAGCGGCGGGGACCGGGCGGGCGGCGCGACCCGCTGCCGGTGGAGCAGGCGTGCGCGTACGGCATCGAGGCGCTGGAGGCGCTCGGGCACCTGCACAGCCGGAACCTGCTGTACTGCGACTTCAAGGTCGACAACGCGATCCAGACCGAGGACCAGCTGAAGCTGATCGACATGGGCGCGGTGCGGAGGACGGACGACGACGAGTCCGCCATCTACGGCACGGTCGGCTACCAGGCGCCGGAGGTGGCGGAGGCCGGCCCGTCGGTCGCGTCGGACCTGTACACGGTCGCGCGGACGCTGGCGGTGCTGACGTTCGACTTCCAGGGCTACACGAACGTGTTCGTGGACTCGCTGCCGGACCCGGACAACATCGAGGTGTTCCGGAGCTACGAGTCGTTCTACCGGCTCCTGGTGCGGGCGACCGACCCGGACCCGGCGCGCCGGTTCGCCTCGGCGCAGGAGATGTCCGACCAGCTCACGGGCGTGCTGCGGGAGGTGGTGGCCCTCCGGACGGGCCGTCCCCGCCCCGCCCTGTCGACGCTGTTCGGCCCGGAGGTGCGCGTGACGGACACGGAGCTGTTCGCCACCGGTGACGGCGACGTGTCGGTGCTGGGCGCGCGGAAGGTGCCGAAGGGGCTCGGGCTCCTCGGTGGTGGGCGCGGCCGCGGGCCGGTGGCCGTTCCCGCCCCGCGGACGGCTCCGGCGGGCACCGCGACGGGCGCCGCCCCGGGTGCCGCACCGGCGGGTGCCGCACCGGCGCCTTCGTCCACGCCGCTGCTCGCGCCGCTCGACGCCCGCGCCATCGCGCTGGCGCTGCCCGTGCCGCATGTCGACACCGCCGACCCGAACGCCGGGTTCCTGGCCGGCCTGATGGCGTCCGCGCCCGCCGAGCTGATCTCGGCCCTGCGCACCGCCCCGGCCAGCTCCCTCGAACTGCGGCTGCGGGAACTGCGCGCCCGCCTCGACATGGGGGAGGCCGGCTCGGCGGTGCGGGCGCTGGAGACGCTGGAGGAGCGGCACCCCGGCGACTGGCGGGTCGTCTGGTACCGCGGCGTCGTGTCCCTGGCGACCGGCGACCACGAGCACGCCGCGCTGTCGTTCGACGCGGTGTACGACGCGTTCCCCGGTGAGCCGGCGCCGAAGCTGGCGCTGGGCGTGTGCGCCGAGGTGCTGGGCCAGCTGGACAACGCGGCCGAGTACTACCGGCTGGTGTGGACGACGGATCCGGGCTACGTGAGCGCAGCGTTCGGCCTGGCGCGGGTGCGGCTGGCCGCCGGCGACCGCGCCGGGGCCGTGTGCGCGCTGGAGTCGGTGCCCGAGGCGTCGATCCACTACACGGCCGCGCGCGTGGCGGCCGTACGGGCCCGGCTGCGGCGGCGCGGCGAGCGGGAGCCGCTGGCCGGCGACCTGACAGCGGCGGCCGCACAGGTGTCCGCGCTCCAGCAGTTCGGACTGGACGCGGTGCGGCGCGAGCAGTTGTCCACAGAGGTGCTGGGCAAGGCGCTGGACTGGGTACTCTCCGGTAGTCCCGGAGCGGGCACCGCACGGACCCCGCTGCTGGGCAGCGAACCGGACGAGCGGTCCCTGCGTCTCGGACTGGAACGCTCCTACCGGGTGCTCGCCCGGCTCGCTCAGCGCGGCGAGGAGAGGATCGACATGGTGGAGCGGGCGAACCGCTTCCGCCCCCGGACATGGGTGTGATTGATGTCGCAGAGGCACCAGCTGTCCGCCTGCCCCGGCTGCGAGGAGCCGCTGGAGCCGGGCGACCTGTTCTGTGGTGCGTGCGGGTACGACCTGTCGGCCGTACCGCCGCCGCCGGAGGACAGTCCGACCGTGATCATGGGCTCCCCCGCGGCCGGCGCCGCGTGGCCCCCGGGCCCGGCCGTGCCCGGCCGGGAGCGGCCGGGCGGTGATCCGCCGGGTGGCCCGGCTGTGCGGTTCGACGCCCGCGCCGCGGGCGACGCCGGCGACTTCGAACTGCCGGCCCCCGCGGCGCCGCCCGCGCCCGGGACGGCCGCCGAGCCGTGGGGCCCCGGCGCCCCGGTGCCCCCGCCCGCCCCGGGAGCCGCCCCGGAGGCCGCCGCCGGACAGGGCCCCGCGCCCGCCGGGACGCCCGCGGGTGAGCCGTCCGCCGGGGCCGGCGGGGCGCCCGATCCGCGGGCGGTGGAGCACACGGCGACCCCGCCGACCGGGACCCGGCTGTGCGTGGCCTGCCGGGCCGGGCACGTGGACCCGGACGGGTACTGCGAGAACTGCGGGCACGCGCAGCCGCGGGACCGGGACCACATGGAGGAGGAGCTCGGCGCGGTCGCCGCCGTCAGCGACCGGGGGCTGCGCCATCACCGCAACGAGGACGCGTTCGCCGTCTCCTCGACGGCCCTGCCGGACGGTTCGCCGGCCGTCGTCGCGATCGTCTGCGACGGGGTGTCGTCGGCGACCCGCCCCGACGAGGCGTCGGCGGCCGCGGCGGCCGCCGCCAACGAGTCGCTGCTGGCCTCCCTCCCGCGCGGTACGCATCCGCAGACGGCGATGCACGACGCCATCGTCGCGGCCTCCGAGGCCGTCAACGCCCTCGCGGGCGGCGACGGCGGCCGGGACGGCGACGCCATGGAGCACGACCCGCACCGCCACCAGAACGCCCCGGCGTGCACGCTCGTCGGAGCGGTCGTCGCGAACGGCCTGCTGGTGGTCGGCTGGGTCGGCGACAGCCGCGTCTACTGGGTGCCGGACGACCGCAGCGGGCCGCCCGCCCGGCTCACCGAGGACGACTCGTGGGCCGCGCAGATGGTCGCGGCCGGCCTGATGAACGAGGCGGAGGCGTACGCGGACGAGCGCGCCCACGCCATCACCGGCTGGCTGGGGGCGGACGCGTACGAACTGGACCCGCACACCGCCGCGTTCAAGCCGGACCGTCCGGGCGTCGTCGTGGTGTGCACGGACGGCCTGTGGAACTACGCGGAGGGGGCGGGGGACATGGCGCGGATCGTGCCGCCGGACGCGGCCGACCGCCCGCTGCACGGCGCCCAGGTCCTCGTGGGGCACGCGCTCGACGGGGGCGGGCACGACAACGTAACAGTGGCCGTCGTGCCGTTCGCCATGACGCCCGGAGGGGCAGGATCGGCCTGACCGTTTCGCCCGACGACCAGCCCCCCGTTCCCTTGTGTCCGTTGTGCGGGAGCCAGTCCACGTCCTGAGGAGCCGATCAGATGGCGAACTTCTCGAAGTCGACCGTGCCGCAGTTCTCGGTGGACGTGTACCAGAACGAGTTCCTGCCGGAGGGCGGGCGCGAGGTCAACGCGATCGTCACGGTCACCTCGACGGGCGGCGGCACCGGCGGAGGGGTGCCGCCGGCCGGGGCGTCGGCCACCGCCGCCATACCGGGGCGCACGCCGTCCGCCGCCGTCGTGATCATGGTGGACTGCTCCGGCTCCATGGAGTACCCGCCGACGAAGATGCGCAACGCTCGCGACGCCACGGCCGCCGCGATCGACACCCTGCGCGACGGCGTGGCCTTCGCGGTGGTCGCGGGCACCCACGTCGCGGACGAGGTGTATCCGGGCGGCGGGCGGCTGGCCGTCGCCGACCCGCGCACCCGCGCCCGGGCGAAGGAGGCGCTGCGCGGGCTGAGCGCCGGGGGTGGCACCGCGATCGGTACGTGGCTGACGCTCGCCGACCGGCTCCTGGCGTCCGCCGACGTACCGATCCGGCACGGCGTCCTGCTCACCGACGGCCGCAACGAGCACGAGTCGCCGGGCGACCTGCGGGCCGCCCTCGACGCCTGCGCCGGCCGCTTCACCTGCGACGCCCGCGGTGTCGGCACGGACTGGGAGGTCAAGGAGGTCACCGGGATCGCCTCGGCGCTGCTCGGTACGGCCGACATCGTCGCCGATCCGGCGGGCCTGGCCGCGGACTTCGCGCGGATGATGGAGAACGCGATGGGCAAGGAGGTCGCCGGCGTCGCGCTGCGCCTGTGGACACCGGTGGGCGTGGAGATCGTCTTCGTGAAGCAGGTGGCGCCGGCCGTGGAGGAGCTGACGGACCGGCGCACCAAGGTGGGACCGCGGGCGGGCGACTATCCGACCGGGTCGTGGGGCGACGAGGCCCGCGACTACCACGTGTGCGTGCGGGTGCCGGAGGCCGGGATCGGGCAGGAGATGCTCGCGGCACGGGTCTCGCTGGTCGTCCCCGACCCGGCGGGCGGTACGCCGCGGCCCCTGTCGCAGGGTCTGGTACGGGCGGTGTGGACGGACGACATGGCGGCCTCCACCTCCATCAACCACCAGGTCGCGCACTACACGGGTCAGGCTGAACTGGCACAGGTCATCCAGCAGGGGCTCGATGCCCGCAAGTCGGGTGATTTCGACGGCGCGACGGCGAAACTCGGCCGCGCCGTGCAGCTGGCGGCCGCCTCCGGCAACGCGGACACCGCGAAACTCCTTTCGAAGGTGGTGGACGTGGTCGATGCGGCGACGGGTACTGTGCGACTGAAGGCGAAGGTCGCGGAAGCGGACGAGATGACGCTCGAGACGCGCTCCACCAAGACCGTTCGCGTGAGGAAATAGGTCACGATCTGCTCGGCCCGCGCGGCCGGACGAGGAGAGGGGGAAGCGCCGACATGCCGACCTGCCCGAACGGACACCAGTCGGGTTCCGACGACTGGTGCGAGGTCTGCGGACACCGCATGGCCGGGGCGGGCGCGCCTGCGGGTGCCGTTCCGCCGCCGCCTCCCCCGCCACCGCCCGCGTACGGCTATCCCGGTCCGGGCGGTCCGGGCGGCGCTCCCGGTGGCCCCGGGGGCTTCGCCGGCGGCGACCCCGACGCCACCGCCCAGGCGGAGCTGTGCCCGCAGTGCCGCACCCCGCGTGAGGCCATGGCGCCGTTCTGCGAGGAGTGCCGGTGGAACTTCCTCACGAACACCGCGACTTCGTACACCCCCGTCGCACCGCCCCCGGGCCCGGGTGGCCAGGGCCGTCCCGGCGGTCCCGGCGGTCCGCCGCCCGGGATGAACCTGCCGCCCGGCTTCCGGTCGCAGCCGCAGGCACCCTCCACGCCGCAGGCGCCGCGCCCGCCGGACCCGTTCGACTACCAGGGCTCGCGCCCGTCGCGGATGAACCGCCCGGCCGAGCCGCTGCCGCCCGAGCCCTCGACGCCCCAGCGACCGCCGCACGGCGCGCCGCAGGGTCCGCCGCCGGTGCCCCAGGCGTTCCAGCAGCCTCCCGGCCCGCCCCGGCCGCCCCAGGCGTTCCAGCAGCCGGGTCCGCCGCCCGCGCCGCAGCCCCAGTCCCCCTCGCAGCCGCAGGAGCCGCAGCCGGCCGGCGGCGGGGACGACTGGATGCTGCCGCCGCCCGCGCAGCAGCGCCCCCCGGCGCCGCAGCAGCACGCACCCCGGCCGCCGGCACCGCAGCAGCACGCACCGCAGCCCCAGCCCCCGCAGCAGCCTCAGCGACAGGCACCGCAGGCACCGCACGCGGAGGGCCCCCCGCCCCCGCAGTACCAGGCGGCGCCCGCGGGCTGGACGGCGGTCGTGGCGCCCGACCGCGCGTACTTCATGGCGATGATGCAGCGCAGCGGCCCCGAGGCCGCGGGGCTCAACCTGCCCGCCTACTCCCCCGAGCAGCGGCTGGCGCTGTCCGGGAACCAGGTCAGCATCGGCCGCCGCCGGCACTCCACGGGCGAGTCCCCCGACATCGACCTGTCCGTACCGCCGGAGGACCCGGGCGTCTCGCACCAGCACGCCGTGCTGGTGCAGCAGCCCGACGGCTCCTGGGCGGTCGTCGACCAGAACTCCACCAACGGCACCACGCTCAACGGCGCCGAGGACCCGATCCAGCCCTATGTGCCCGTCCCGCTCAAGGACGGCGACCGGGTGCACGTGGGCGCCTGGACGACGATCACGATCCAGCGGGGCCGGCCGTAGCCCGGTCCCGGACGCACCGGCCGAGGACCGGGTCCTAGGGCCCGGGTCCTCGGCCGGTGCGTCTGAGACGATGGAGTCGTGAATGAGATTCCGCGCGGCACGCTTCAGGAGCAGACCTTCTACGAGCAGGTCGGCGGCGAGCCCACCTTCCGGCGCCTCGTCCACCGTTTCTACGAGGGGGTGGCCGGCGACCCCCTGCTGCGGCCGATGTACCCGGAGGAGGACCTCGGTCCGGCCGAGGAGCGGCTGGTGCTGTTCCTGATGCAGTACTGGGGCGGCCCCCGCACCTACAGCGACAACCGCGGTCACCCGCGCCTGCGGATGCGGCACGCCCCGTTCACCGTGGACCGCGCGGCGCACGACGCCTGGCTGAAGCACATGCGGGCGGCGGTCGACGAGCTCGGCCTGTCCGAGGATCACGAGCGGACCCTGTGGAACTACCTGACGTACGCCGCCGCGTCGATGGTCAACACCCCCGACTGAGCCGCGCGTACGCTCCGTGACCGGCAAGTGACAGAAAAGGTTCCGGCCAACTCTTCCCCACCCCGCCCCCTGGGCCCCTCCGACCACCTAAGTTCACAGCCGCAACACTTCGAACGGGCATCCGCAGCCGGCGGGTGCCCCTCGTCTTGTGGAGGTGCGACGTGCGACGGAGGACCATGCGGCTGGGTGCCGTGGCGATCGCGACGGTCACGGCCCTGCTCGGTGCCGGTACCGCTTTCGGCGACGCGTTCTACGTCTACGAGGGCGAGGACTTCGGCTACATCGGCGGGGACCACAAGTACGCCGGGGTCTGCGACCGCGAGTACGACGGCTTCAACGTGTACGTCAACTTCAAGCGCACCACGCCCAACACCGTCGTGCGCATGGAGGAGCCGAACGGCTACTGCCGGACCTCCACGACGGGGACGTACTCGATCTACACCATGCAGACGTGCGAGAACCGTCCGCTGATGACGGACGCGTGCTCCAGCTGGCAGCGGCACCCCTGACCGTCATGGCCGCACCGACCGTGATGGTCTCCGGGCTGACCTGCGAGCTCGGCGGCCGCACCCTGCTGCGCGACGCCGCGATGACCGCCCGCGCCGGGGAGTCCGTCGCCGTCACGGGCCCCAGCGGCAGCGGCAAGTCCACCCTGCTCTCCTGCCTCGCCGGGCTGCACCGCCCGCGGGCCGGGACCGTCCGGGTGTGCGGGACCGACACCGCCGGGCTGCGGCCGGCCAGGGCGGCGGCGTGGCGGCTGAACACCCTGGGCTTCATCTACCAGTTCGGGGAGCTGCTGCCCGAGCTGAGCGCCGTCGAGAACACCGCACTGCCGCTGCTGATCGCCGGGAGGGGCCGCCGGGAGGCGTACGGGACGGCCCAGCGGCTGCTGGGCGAGCTGGGTGTCGGCGCGGTGGCGGACTCACCGGCGGGTGTCCTGTCCGGCGGGGAGCGCCAGCGGGTCGCGGTGGCCCGCGCGCTGTCGACCCGGCCGCCGCTGATCCTCGCCGACGAGCCGACCGGGGCGCTCGACGAGCGCGCCACGGACGACGTCTGCGCGCTGCTGTTCGGGCTGCCCGTCCGGTACG
Organism: Streptomyces sp. NPDC045701; assembly: GCF_056432045.1. Classification (NCBI taxonomy): domain Bacteria; kingdom Bacillati; phylum Actinomycetota; class Actinomycetes; order Kitasatosporales; family Streptomycetaceae; genus Streptomyces; species Streptomyces sp. NPDC045701. The sequence goes on from NZ_JBWKJV010000002.1 coordinate 241,577, forward strand.
GCTGCACGCTGGTCGTCGTCACGCACAATCCGGTGGTCGCCTTCTACGCCGACCGGCGACTCACCCTGAGGGACGGCGCCCTGCACGACACCACCAACACCACGGCGGCCGGCACGTGAGCCTCCGGCGAGTGAGCCGCGTCCGGCGGCGCGGCGCGACCGCGCAGCTCCTCGCCACCGGCCGGCGCGCCTCGTCCGGCGCGGCCCGCCGGCACGATCCGCGGCTGATCGTGCAGGCACTGTGCCTGGTACTCACCGGGATGGCGGCGGCCCTGCTGGTGTGGAGCGCGCAGGCGGTCCACACCGTGTACGAGGGGCGGGAGGCCCGGATCGCGGCCCGTACGCCGGTGGCCGCCGCGCCGGGCGCGCGGCCGGCCGCCTGGTGGAGCCAGAGCGACGACAGCTGGCGGGAGTGGGACTTCTCGGTGGTGTACGTCGAGCCCGCCGTGCCGTCGGCACCGCCGCCGCCCGGCCTGCCCCGCTGGCCCGGGCCGGGCGAGGCGTTCGTGTCACCGGCGCTGCTCGACCGCATGCCGCCGGCCGCCACCCGGTACGGCAGGCTCGCCGGCACGGTGGCACGGGAGGGGCTGGCCGACTCCGGTGAGCTCTTCGTGTACGCCCGCCCGCCGTCCGGCCTGCGGATCCAGGGGTACGAGACGACCCTGGGGATCAGCGGCTTCGGCGTCCGGCGGGCGGCCGCCGACCCCTACTTCGTCAGCCAGTCGTTCGACCGGCCGGAGAGCGACCTGTACTGGCTGATGGCCCCCCAACTCGGGCTGCCCGTCGCCGTCCTGCTGATCGTCGCCTCCCGGCTCGGGGCCCGGCAGCGGGACCGGCGGCTGGCGGTGCTCCACGCGATCGGCGCCGGCCGTTCCGTGCGCGCGCGGATCGCGGCCGGCGAGTGCGTACGCCCGCTGGGTGCCGGGGTTCTGCTCGCGGGCGTACCACTGATGGCGGTCACGCTGACCGGCGTAAGGCTGCCGCTGACGGGTTACGCGGTGCCGGCCGCCGATCTGGCGCCGCTGCGGTGGCAGTTCCCGCTCGCGCTGGTCTTCGCGTGGGCGGCCCTCGGCCTGCTGTTCGCCGCGCTGCACCTGCGGGTGCGCCCCGCCGGGTCCGGGCGGCCCCGGGCGGTGCGGCGCCTGCCGGCGGCCTGGCCGGGCGTCCTGTGCCTGACCGGCGGCCTGGCCGTGGTCTCCGGGGCGGCGGCCGGCCGGGCGACGGGCACCCGGCTGTTCGTCCTGGGCACGACCCTGATGCTCGTCGGGCTGCCGCCGCTCCTGGGGCGGGCGGCGGCGCGGGTCTCCGTGCGGCTGACCGCGCGCGGCACGGGCGACGCGGCGCGGCTGGTCGGCGGGCGCTGGGCGGCCGCCCATCCCGGGGTGATCGCCCGGGCGGGCGCGGCGCTCGTCGTGATGCTGGGGCTGGCCGCCCAGGCCCTGGTGATGGTGACCGACCTGACGGACGCGGCCAGGAACGCCACCGTACTGGGCCGGCGGCTGGACGACCGTCTGCTGGAGGTCCGCAGCGCGCCCGCCGACGAACGGGCGCACGCCCGGTTCGTGGCCGCCCTGGCCCCGGGCGACCGGGTGTTGCGCGTGGTGCCGGGCGGTGACCCGTCCGGTACCGGCGGGCCGCCCGTGCTCGTCGGCGACTGCGGCGACCTGGCCGCCCTGGGGACCATGCGGTCCTGCCCGCGTGAACGTGCCGTACCGGCGCACGAGGTCTACCGGGAGCGCACGCCCCGCACCGAGGCGCTGCGCTGGATGGGCTTCGGTCCCGTCCACCTCCGGGCGGCCGGCTCCCGCCCCGGGCCGGCGGCGGAGCGGGGGCCCCTCGTCGTCCTGACGAGCGGGCCGGAGGGGCGTGAGCGGGCCGAGCGGGCCGCCCGCGCGACCCTGCCGCTCCCCCACGTCGGTGTGCCGGGGGACGACAACGTCATCGGCGGCCGGGCCCGCGCGCGGCAGGCCGACTGGGTGCTGCTCGTGGCGGCCGTCGGGTTCCTGCTGCTGGCGCTCACCGGGGCGGCCGGGCTGCTGCACGCCTTCCTCGACCGGGCCGACGAACTGCGGTTGCTGGCCGGGTACACCTCGGGCGTGCGGTTCCACCTGTGGGTCGCGTGGTGGGGCATGGGCGTCCCGATGGCCTGTGCGCTGGGGCCGGCCGCGTTGTTCGCGGGGCTGCTCGCCGGGGTGAACCTCGGTTTCCTGTCGCCGTCGGGGAGTTCGCCGCTCGGGCTGCTCGGCGGGGGGCTGGCGGTGGCGCTGGCGGTGTGCGCGGCGGCGACCGTGGGGGGCGGGCTGCTGGCGGCCAGGTTCACGCACCAGTGGGTGCCGCGCGGCGACTGAACCGTCCGGAACCGCACGCGGAACGGTTCCGGACGCCGGAAAAACGGTCAGGACCGGTCAGGTCCCGCCCCGCGGACGGTCGTTCGGCCGGGCCCGGCATGCGGGCGGGCGAGGTCCGGCGCTCGGCGGCCATCCGCGACGGCCGTACGGCGTCGGAGGTGCCGCGGCACGGAGGACGCCGCGCGGGGGCCGGGAGTCGATGGTGGCCCGCGCGTGCGCCACCTCGGACGGCGCCCCGTGACCCGGTGCGGGATCCGCCGCGGCGGTCAGACCGCGGTGACGGTCAGTCCGGTGCCGAGGCCGGTCCTGCGGACGGCGACCGACCCGTAGGGGCTGCGCAGCCGGAGCCACGACCCGGTGGCGAGCAGGGCGACGGGCACGTCGTGCGGGGGCAGGAAGCCCAGCGACTGGGCGGCGTGCACGGCGCGCAGCGGAAGGCCGGTCGCGCCGAGGGTCCGGGACCAGATGTCCCGGCCGATCCGGTCGCGTTCGGCGCGGGTGCGCCGCTCGGCGGGCAAAGCACCGTCCCGCTCCCGGAACTCGGCCACCGCGGCGGCGACCGCCGCGCGCAGCCCGGCGGCGTCCGGCAGCCCGGGGACCTCGTGCCAGCCGGCGCGCGGGGGCAGGACGCCCGCCCACGGGGGGCCGGTGACGGGGGCGGGCACCATGGCCTTGCCCGCCGACTCCTCGATGCCGTCGAGGAGTTGCCCCGCGGAGACGGTGACGTCCAGCGGTGTGTCGTCCAGGAGCGCCGCCGTCCGGACGGCGAGGACCTCGAAGGACGGCGGCCGTCCGAACACGGCCAGGGCGCCGCCGCCGGCCTGGAGGCGGACGGCGGCGGCCCGGTCGTAGTGGATCAGCCGGGCGAGGAAGGCGGCCAGATCGGCCGCCTCCCTGGCGTCGGCGAAGTGCAGCGGCGGAGTCATGCCGCGGTGGCCTCACCCGGGGAGCGCATGCCGTCGTCCACGTACTCCTCCAGGAAGGACCGCTCCTCCGCCGTGATACGGCGGGGGCGCTGGGCCTCCAGGTCGAACGGCACGACGACCGTCGAGGCCCGCACGTACACCTGGTCCGGGTCCTTGATCTCGTACGCGATCGTCAGCGACGCCGCGCCGATCTTGGTGACCCACGACTCGATGGTCACCGGCTCGTGCCGGTGGACCAGCGGCCGCAGGTAGTCGATCTCGTGCCGGGCCACGACGGACCCGCCGGAGAACGAGGGGGAACCGTCCCCCGGCGCGAGCCGGAACATGAAGTCGATCCGCGCCTCCTCCAGGTAGCGGAGGAAGACCACGTTGTTGACGTGCCCGAAGGCGTCCATGTCCGACCAGCGCAGGGGACAGCTGTAGAAGTGACGGGCCACGGTCGCCGCCTCAGCCCCGGGTCAGCTTCTTGTACGTGGCGCGGTGCGGGCGGGCCGCGTCCGCGCCGAGGCGCTCGATCTTGTTCTTCTCGTACGACTCGAAGTTGCCCTCGAACCAGAACCACTTGGAGTCGCCCTCGTAGGCCAGGATGTGCGTGGCCACCCGGTCGAGGAACCAGCGGTCGTGGGAGACGACCACGGCCGCGCCCGGGAACTCCAGCAGCGCGTTCTCCAGCGACGACAGGGTCTCGACGTCGAGGTCGTTGGTCGGCTCGTCGAGGAGCAGCAGGTTGCCGCCCTGCTTGAGGGTCAGCGCCAGGTTCAGGCGGTTGCGCTCACCGCCGGACAGGACACCGGCCGGCTTCTGCTGGTCCGGGCCCTTGAAGCCGAACGCGGACACGTAGGCGCGGGACGGCATCTCGACCTGGCCGACGTTGATGTAGTCCAGTTCGTCGGAGACGACGGCCCACAGCGTCTTCTTGGGGTCGATGTTGGCGCGGCTCTGGTCGACGTAGGAGATCTTGACCGTGTCGCCGACGCGGATCGAGCCGGAGTCCGGCTCCTCCAGGCCCTGGATCATCTTGAACAGCGTGGTCTTGCCGGCGCCGTTGGGGCCGATGACGCCGACGATGCCGTTCCGCGGGAGGCTGAAGCTCAGGTCGTCGATGAGGACCTTGTCGCCGAAGGCCTTGTTGAGGTTCTCGACCTCGACGACGACGCTGCCCAGACGCGGGCCCGGCGGGATCTGGATCTCCTCGAAGTCCAGCTTCCGCATCTTGTCGGCCTCGGCGGCCATCTCCTCGTACCGGGCGAGCCGGGCCTTGGACTTGGCCTGGCGTCCCTTGGCGTTGGAGCGGACCCACTCCAGCTCTTCCTTGAGCCGCTTCTGGCGCTTGGCGTCCTTCTGGCCCTCGACCTTCAGGCGCGAGGCCTTGTTCTCCAGGTAGGTGGAGTAGTTGCCCTCGTAGGGGTGGGCGCGGCCGCGGTCGAGCTCCAGGATCCACTCGGCGACGTTGTCGAGGAAGTACCGGTCGTGGGTGATGGCGACGACGGTGCCGGCGTACTTGGCGAGGTGCTGCTCCAGCCACTGCACCGACTCGGCGTCCAGGTGGTTGGTGGGCTCGTCGAGCAGCAGCAGGTCGGGGGCCTCCAGCAGCAGCTTGCAGAGCGCGACGCGGCGCTTCTCACCACCGGAGAGGTTGGTCACGGCCCAGTCGCCGGGCGGGCAGCCCAGGGCGTCCATGGCCTGCTCCAGCTGGGCGTCGAGGTCCCACGCGTTGGCGTGGTCCAGCTCCTCCTGGAGCTTGCCCATCTCCTCCATCAGCGCGTCGGTGTAGTTCGTGGCCATCTCCTCGGCGATGGCGTTGAACCGGTCGAGCTTGCCCTTGATCGCACCCACACCGTCCTGGACGTTCTCCAGGACCGTCTTGGACTCGTCCAGCGGCGGCTCCTGGAGCAGGATGCCGACGGTGTAGCCGGGCGACAGGAAGGCGTCGCCGTTGGACGGCTGCTCCAGACCGGCCATGATCTTCAGCACGGTCGACTTACCGGCGCCGTTCGGGCCGACCACACCGATCTTCGCACCGGGCAGGAAGCTCAGCGTCACGTCATCGAGGATGACCTTGTCGCCGTGCGCCTTGCGCGTCTTGCGCATCGTGTAGATGTACTCAGCCAAGAGAAACCGTCCGGCAGTCCGTGAGTGGGCAGATACACCCCATCTTGCCTGACGTCCACCCCGCGAAGGAAACCAGTAAGGCCCGGGGCCGGCTCCGTGGACCCACCGCCGGGGGGCGCCGTAGCCGCCCGGTCACCAACGGTGTCGCGGCCGTCGGTGCTCCGCCGCCTCCCGCCACCCCCGGCGGAGATGGCGGGAGGCGGCGGGTCAGTCCTCGGCGCCGGGGGCCGTCTTCCCGCGGAGGAGGAACACGGCGGCCCCGCCGACGACCAGCATCGCCAGCGCGATGCCCGCGATCATGGGGGTGGCGCCGGAGGCCCCGGTCTCGGCGAGGTCCGGTCCGTCCTGTGCCGAGACGGGGCCGGAGGAGGTGCCGCCGGCGGACAGGGCGCTGGGCCCGGCCCCCTGCGGGCCGGTCATGGCGGCGGTCGCGCCACCGGTCGTCCGGCAGTCGAGGATGCCCCGGAACGTCCGGTGCAGGCCGCCGGGGCCGGTGATGGTGAACTCGTACGCCTGGTCCTCGGCCACCGGGACGGTGAACGTCCCGGACCCGCCGGCCGCGACGGTGTGCGTGCGGCCCATCAGCTCGAAGGTGAACGGGGCGTCGCCCTTGTTCACGGCGGTGACGTCCACGCCGCCCTCGGCGCAGTTCTTCCGGGCCGAGAGCGCCGGGATGGCGCCCGAGGCGGCCCAGGTGGCCGTGGCGGTGGCGGAGACCGTCGACTGGCTGGAGCCGGCCAGGATCTGCGTCTGGCTCTTGGTGACCCCGGCGAAGACCCGGCCGACCGGCACGGACGTGGTGGCCTGCACGGTCAGGGCGGCGGAGCCGTCGGCGGCCCCGGCCGGCACGTCGAAGTACAGCCGGCTGCCGTCGGCCGCCGAGACGACCGGCGCGCCCTTGGCGTCGGTGATCCGGATGCCGCTGGCCGCCGCGTCGGCGGGCGGGGTCACCGTGACGCGGTCGGCCTCGGTGCGCACGGTCACCGGGCCGATCCGGGTCCCGGCCGGACCGGACACGGCGCCGGGCCGCAGGCTGAGCGACGCGCCGGGCTCGGCACTGTTCTCGGCCTGCTTCTCCAGCCAGTCCGCGAGTTTCTCGGCCGCCGGGTCGAGCGCCTGGACCTGGGCGTCGTCGGAGTAGCGCCAGATGGCGACCTGGGTGCCCGCGGCGGCGGTGCCGGCGGTCAGCGGGCCCGTGCCGGCGTTCTTCGCCAGCCCCACCAGGTCGTCGACCCGGGGGTAGGAGTGCTGGAGGATCCACCGGATCCGGCCCGCGTCCTCGTTGCCGCCGAGCGAGGTCTGGTCCCAGGACGTCTCCAGGTACCGGGCCTTCTCCTGGGTGGGGTTGTGGAGGTCCACGCAGTAGGTCTTGAGGGTTCCGCCGCCGTCGACGGTCATCTCGAACAGCCCGGCCGGGATCTCCTGCTTCTCGCCGTCGACGCGGAGCACCGCCTGGTCGAAGGTGGTCAGCCCGTTGAGGGTGGCGGAGGCACCGCCCTGGTGCTGAGGCGCCTCGTCGGCCGAGGCGGCGGACGTCCCGGTTATGACCCCCCCGACGACCAGCCCGGAGGTCACGACCGCGGCGAGGACGCGGGCGGGACCCCTCCTCCGCATCCGTACAGCAAACCCAGCAAACACAGACTTCCCCTCCGGGCGAGACCTCGGCGCGTGTGGCGCGTGGGGGGAGTGCCTCGCCTGCCGACTCAAGTGCCCCGTGAGTACCCGGGAATCCTAAGGAGGCGACCCAGCACAGTCCCCTGTCATACCGTCAGACAACCATTCCGACTCGGAATCGTTATCGCGAGCGCGTGTCGTACGACACGCGCTCGCCGAATCTCCACATCACCGCACCACACGGTGCCGTCGCCCTGACACAACGTCACGACACCAGCTCCGCCGGGCGCTTCGCACCGTCGCCGCCTCCTCCTCCGTCGGCGGCCGCCTCACCGGCGGCGTCCGGCCGATCCGCCGCGCGCGGCTCCGCCTTCAGCACCCTCCGGAAGGCGGAGGTCCCGCGCGACAGATCGTGACCCACCGCCGACGCGTCGATGTCCACGAACGTCCTGCGCTGACCGTCCCGGTCCTCCTCCCGCACCCTCAGCCGGCCGTGGACGACCAGCGGGTCCCCCACCGACACCGACGCCGCCAGGTTGGCGCCGAGCGCCCGCCACGCGCTCACCGTGTAGAAACTGGTGTGCCCGTCGACCCAGGCCGCCCTCTCGCGGTCCCAGCGGCGCGCGGTGGCCGCGAACCGGAACCTCGCCAGGCCCCCCGAAGCCGTGTCGCGGTAGTCGACGCTCGTCGCCACATTGCCCACCACGGTCACCGTCGTGTCGTTCATGACACCCACCCCTCCCGGTCGTCCTGCTGACGAAGCCCATGCTGAACCGGCTGCCGGAAACCCGCTCGGCCCTGTGGACGACCCCCCGGTGGTGGACAACTCCACCACCCGCAAGGAGGACGTCCGACCGGCCGTACCCCGGTCACCACCGGGCTTCACCGCCGCCCCGGCCCGCATGCCCGGCGAGCCCGGCGCCCGTCCCCGCGACCGCGCCGCCCACGCCCCCCGCGCCCACGCCGCCGCCCTCGCCGGGCCCGCGCGCCACATGGGCGTACCGCTCACGCACCTCCCGGTACCGCATCAGCTCCGCGGCGACCGGATCGAGGACCATGGCCCGCCCGCAGCCGGCCGCGGCCTCCCGGAGCCGGCGCTCCGTCTCCTGCCCGTATCTCCGGGCCGGCCCCCGGGCCGCGGCCGCGCACGCCCACTCCACCAGCGGCCCGCCCACGATGCCCGCCAGCATGATCAGCACCGGCGGGACCAGCCCCGGTTCCAGGAAGCCCACGATCTGGCCGACCAGCCACAGCGCGCCGTAGAACTGGAGCAGCGTCATGGCCGCCTGGGCCAGAACCGCCGCCGGCCACCACGCGGGCCGGGGCGGACGCGCGCCCGCCGGCGGGGCGGCCACGGACACCGCCAGGTCGTCCAGTGCCTCCGGCAGCCCGCGGGCGCCGCGCACCGCCGCCTCGCGCACCGCCTGCGCCCACGGTCCGGGCAGTCCGCGCGACGCCTCCTCCGCGACCACCCGGACCGCCTGCTCGACGCGCTGGCGGGCGGTCAGCTCGTCCTCCTCCGCCACGCCGGCCGCCGGCTCCGCGCCCTCCTCCGCGCCCGGCGCGCCGCCCTGGGTGCGCAGCCGCTCGTACCAGCGCCACAGCCGCAGCCAGGGCGTCCCGCAGGCCCGTCCCGCGTTGCGCCGCCATTCGCGTTCCGCCGCCTCCCCGGCGGCCCGCGCGCCGACGGCGACCGCGAGCCGGGCGCCGAAGTCCTCGCGGGACCGCTCGCCCAGCCCGGGGTGCCCGTCCGCGACGTACACCGGGTGCAGCCGTGCCGCCGCCGCGTCCACGTCGGCGGACAGGCGCCGTTCGGCGGCGCCGCGGCCCTGTACGAACGCCCCGAGCATTTCGCGCAGTTCCGCCACGCCCTCCCCGGTGAGCGCGGACACCGCGAGCACGGTCGCCCCCGGTTCGCCGTGCTCGCCCAGCGCCATGCCGTCCTCGTCGAGCAGCCTGCGCAGGTCGTCCAGCACCTGGTGGGCGGCGTCGCCGGGCAGCCGGTCGACCTGGTTGAGGACCACGAACGTCACCTCGGCGTGGCCGGCGAGCGGTCGCAGATACCGCTCGTGCAGCGCGGCGTCCGCGTACTTCTCCGGGTCGACGACCCAGATGACCGCGTCCACCAGGGCCAGCACCCGGTCGACCTGCCTGCGGTGCGCGACGACCGCCGAGTCGTGGTCGGGCAGGTCGACCAGGACCAGGCCCTGGAGGGCCTCGTCGCCGGCCCCGCCCGCGAGCGGCCGGCGCCGCAGCCGCCCCGGGATGGCGAGCCGGTCCAGCAGCCCGGCGGCGCCCTCGGACCAGGTGCAGGCGATGGGGTTGGCCGTGGTGGGCCTGCGCAGCCCGGTCTCCGAGACCGGTACGCCCGCCAGCGCGTTGATCAGCGCGGACTTGCCGCTGCCGGTGGGCCCCGCGATGGCGACGACGGTGTGCCGCGACGACAGCCGCTGCCGTGCGGCGGCCTCCTCCAGCACCCGCCCCGCCTCGGCGAGGGTGTCGCCGTCCAGGCGGGTCCTGGACAGGCCCACCAGCTCCCGCAGGGCGTCCAGGCGGGTCCGGAGCGTCCCGGCGTACGCCTCACCGATCGGCAGGTGCGGCTCGTCCGGCAGGGGCGCGCCCTGGTCGGCCTGTTCCTGAGCACGGCGGGCGATCAGCCCGTCGTCCCAGCGTTCGTCAACGGCGCTCACCGCCGTCACCTCTCCTTCTGCAGTCGGGACAGCGCGGCGATGAGCTCGGCCTGTGGTTCGGGGGTCACGTCGAGGGCCCTCAGCGGCTGGAGCCGCCGGGCCCGCTCCTCGTGCAGTACGCGGTCGATGTACGCGGTGACCAGTTCGCCGCCCCGGTCGCGCAGCCGCAGCGCGCCCTGGGCCCCGAGCAGTTCGGCGAGCCGCTCGCCCGCGCCCCGGGCCCTGCGCCCGCCGAGCAGCGCGGCGGCCAGCAGCGCCGCCACCGTCTCGGCGTCCGGGGCGGCGGCCCGGTCCATGCGCCGTACCTCGTCCTCGGCCACCTCCTCCAGGACGCGCCGCCAGCGCCGTACGGCCATCCCGATGCGCTCACCGGTCTCGCGGTCGGGCCCGGCCTGGGCCCCGGCGCCGTCCTCCAGCACACGGGCGGCCGGTTCACGGCGCCAGGACTCCCGTACGTGCTCGTCGGCGGCGGCGACGGCGCACTGGAGCAGGGCGGTGAGGGACTCGGCGAGGGCGTCGAGCAGTTCGGTGGCCGAGCAGTCGCGGGGGTAACCGCGCCACCGGGTGCGGGCGTCCCCGGCGAGGACGGCGCCGCGCCGCAGCTCGCGGCGCACCCGTTCGCCCTCCTGCTCGTACGCCGTCTGCACCGCGCCGGTGAGGCGGACGGCGGCGGCGTACTGCGCGGCGACGGCCCCGGCCAGCTCCGGCATCCGCGCCTTCAGCGAGTCGATCACCCCGCCGGCGGTGCGCCCCACGGTCTGCTGCCGGGCGGCGGGGTCCTGGGCGCGGTGCGCGAGCCAGGCGCGCAGCGGGGCGACGGCGGTGTCGGGCAGCAGTCCGCTGCCGCCGCCCGCCGATTCGGGCAGCTCGGGGATGGTGAACCGCGGCACGTCCCCCAGCCCGGCGCGGGCGAGGAGCGCCTCGTACTGCCGGGACACCTCGTTGATCACCTGGTGCGGCACCCGGTCGAGGACGGTGACGAGCGTGGCGTCGTACTCCTTCGCGGTGCGCAGCAGGTGCCAGGGCACGGCGTCGGCGTACCGGGAGGCGGTGGTCACCATCACCCAGACGTCGGCGGCGCAGATCAGTTCGGCGGCGAGTTCGCGGCTCCACACGACGAGGGAGTCGATGTCGGGGGCGTCCAGCAGCGCCAGGCCGCGCGGGACGGTGTCGGCGGTCTCGACCCTCAGGGCCCGGTCGGCGCCGCCCTCCTCCCCGTCTGCCTCCCCGTCCTGCGGCGTGCGGACGCGGGTGAGTTGCGGCAGCACCCGTACGCCGGCGAACCAGTGGTGGTCGTCCGGGTGGCAGACGAGGACGGGCGTGCGCGTGGTGGGCCTGAGCACGCCGGCCTCGCTGACCCGCCGCCCGACCAGGGAGTTGACGAGCGTGGACTTCCCCGCCCCGGTGGACCCGCCGATGACGGCGAGCAGCGGGGCTTCGGGTTGTTTGAGGCGAGGCACCAGATAGTCGTCCAGCTGCGCGAGCAGTTCGGCACGTGTCTGCCGAGCCCGTGGCGCACCCGGCAGGGGCAGTGGAAGACGCACGGCGGCGACACGGTCGCGCAGGGCGGAGAGTGCGTCGATGAGCTGAGGCCGTACGTCCAAGGTCACCACATGCGAAGAATGCCCAATTTCATGACCTTTTTGAAGCGTATGGCGCTCTCTGCGCGCCGATCAGACACATGGGACAGACGGGATGAGTGGGACACAGGCATAACGAGTAGACAACACCCGGGGCGCAACACGCGAAAAGCGCTGCGGGAATCGCACCTGCCTGCGATTATCGGTCTGCTTCACCGAACCTCCACATCGTGCCACGCAGGCGAAGCGACCGGGTCAAGGCGATCGGAGCCCTATCCTTGTCCCCGGCAAGGTCACGGAACCACCCAGCAGGGGCTCCAGGCCACTAGGCCACCACCGGCCCCCGTAGCTCAGTGGATAGAGCAGGCGCCTTCTAAGCGCTTGGCCGCAGGTTCGAGTCCTGCCGGGGGCGCAAGTCGCTACCCTCCCGTCGGGGAGGGCTTTTCGCTGGAGGGGCGCGGTACCAGCCGCCGCGACCAGCCCGGGCGGGCTCCGCGCCGTCCGGCATCCGCCGGGTCTCGCCGATGGCCGTGCCGCAAACGGGTCGACGCGACACCGTTCCCGGCCCACTGAAGGTGCCGCGTCAGCGGGAAGCGGCGACGACCTGGTCGATCGCGGGCCCGAGGAAGGCGAGCGTCAGTTCGGCCCGTCGGTCGAGCCACTGCTGGTCGGCGGGGCCGGGAGAGCCGTAGCGGCGCTGCCTGATGTCGTCCACGACCTCTTCGGGGGCACCCAGTTCGGCGAGGACGTCGAGGGCCTCGGCCTTGGTGATCAGTCCGCCGTCCCGCAGGGTCGTCGTCGCTCTGGCCAGGGTCAGCAGGCCGAGGTCGACCCAGACGTCGCGCGTCCAGCGTTCCGGGTGGTCCAGGGCCGGCCTCCAGAAGTCCCGAAGGTCCTTGACGACGAAGTCGGCGAGCTGCCCGTCGGTCACCGGTGGCAGGGTCTCGGCCGGGGGCCGACCGTGCAGGACGCGTCCGAACTCGTGCAGTTCACGCCTGGTCACCGGTGTGATGGGGCGGTGCGTCAGCTCCTCGTGGGCCCACGTGAGGTGTGAGCGCGCGGTGTCGGCCAGCTCCGTGACAGCGGGGTAGCCGCAATGCAGCCTCGACGCGAGGGGGGTGTCCCGGCCCAGGGCCTCGTGCACCTCGCCGAGTTGCTGTTCCTCGGCTGCCGTGCACGGTCGGCCGAGGAGAGCGATCAGGTCGAGATCGCTGCGGCCCGGCCGGTAGTCCCCTCCGGCCAGTGACCCGTGTGCCCATACCGACACCAGCGGCACCACCGGTCGCAGGGCGCTGACAAAACGGTCGATGAGATGCTCGGTGACCCGATCCGCCATGAGGACAGTCTGGCCGCATGGCGAGGGACAGTCAGGGGAATGGCTGGACCGGTGCCCGGTGGGCTCTCGTATGCGACCGTCGACGGTTTGCCGGGGAGCTCATCCGGGACGATCCCACCGCGCTGGGGAACGGATGGGTACATTGAACGACAAACGGGTCCTGACACATCTCATCTGTCTCGGCATCGTGCTCGGAGTGATCGGTCTTCTCCTGACGCTCACCAGCTGAAGCCTGTACCGAGGCCGTGTCGGGAGCCGTCCCGCCGGGCGGTGGCGGCCACTCGCGGAGGGCCGCCGTCAGGCGGGGGTCGCCGGCGAGGGGGCGATGAGATCGATCACACCGCCCGGGCGGGCGAGCGTCGTCGGTTCGCGCAGCCCGAGGTCCGGCCGGGGAGACCGGGGCGGTGCGGGCGCCGGCGGTCGGGGCCGTGGCCGGGCGTCCGGCCGGTACGGGCGGGCGGCCGTCAGGTGACCGGCACCCCGTACAGGACCAGGTTGTCCGCGTAGGCGTGCGCGTCGGGGTCGAAGTGACCGGCACAGGTGACGAGGGCCAGGCGCGGGGTGCCGCCGGAGGTGAACAGGCCGGTGGGCAGGGCGCTCTTGGGGTACGTGCGGCGGGCCACGATGCGGTAGGAGTGGTGCGTGCCGTCGGCCGCGGTGACCCGCGCGCGCGTGCCCATGGGTACGTCGTGGAGGGCTTCGAGGGGGCCCGCGCCCTCGTCGGCCGAGTCGAGGTGGCCGGCCAGCAGGACGGTGCCGTGCGCGGCGCCGGGCGGTGCGCCGAGGGCCCACCAGCCCAGGCGGTCGGGCGACTTCGGTACGGCCATGGCGCCGTCCGCGCCGGCGGTGACCGGGTCGACCGGCGCGGTGCGCAGGTGCCCGGGGATGGCCAGGGCCACGGGCGGGGAGTGCGCCGGCGCCCTGGCCGCGCCGCCGACGGCGGCCGGGGTCGCGGCGGCCGGCCCCGGAAGGATGCCCTCGTCGGGCGCCCGCCCCGGAGCCGGGAAGAACGGGAAGAGGTACGCCACGACGGCCGTGGCGACCGCGGCGAGCCCGGTCCGGACCAGTACGCGGTCCGGGCCGGGCCCATGACGCGGTGACGCGTCCATCGGGGTCAGCGGCTGTCGTTGCGGCGCATGCGGGAGGCGGCCCAGAAGGCACCCCCGGCCACCAGGACACCGCCGAGCGCCACGGCGGGCACGGCGAGGGCCACCGGAACGCCGGCGGCCATGGACGTCGCGGCGACCTGGCCGCCGTTGCCGGCGTGGATGGCCTTCGGCGCGGCGGCGGCGTGGCACTCCCCGCCACGCACCATGTCCAGGTGCATCGCGACGACCGGGCGGGCGGCCTTGGCGGCGGCGGTCACCTCGGTGTTCTTGCCGTGGGCGATCTGGTTGTCGATCCGGGCCAGGGTCGTCTCGTGTGCGGCGGCCTGGGCGTGGAGCCATGCCTTGTCGTAGGCCTTCGTACCCGCCTTGGACATGATGTCCGCGAGCGTGTCCTGCTGTTCCTTGGTGGGTGCGGCGGGCAGGTCGACACCCTGCTTGTCGGCGAGGGCCCGGGTGTCCGCGTCGAGCTTGGTGTGGTCGCGGACGAGCACCTTGCCCACGTGCTTCACGCAGGAGGTGGTGGCGTTCTTCTGGGCGTCCTTGCCCGCCGCGATCTCCGTCAGGTTGCCCTGGTGGGAGGCGCGCAGGAACGCCGCGTCGGTGGGGAGGGTGGTGGTGGCGCCGTCGGCGGGGGCCGAGGCGAGGGCGGGACCGGCGGCTATGCCGGTCAGGGCCAGGCAGGTGAAGGCCGTGGCGGCCCAGCGGTGGGTGCGGGTCACGTTTGTTCGTCCGTTTCTCGTCGGTCGGTGGGCGACCCCCACGCAGAGAGGGTCACGTGACCATCCGGACACGCCGCGGTGCCGCGCGCCACTTCCCGTACTGCAAACGGCGCACGCCCGGCACACGCCCGGTCAGGCGAGCGAGGCGGTGACCAGCAGGGCGAAGGACGCCGTGATCAGTGTCGTGCGGACCAGGTGGAAGGCGTTCCAGCGGGACTCGAACGCCTTCCGCGCGGGGCCGGGCCCCCCGCCCCGCGAGGCGGCGAGCGCGTTGTTGAGCGGGACGTTCCCGGCGACGGTGACCAGGTGGTTCAGCGCCGCGCACACCAGGCCGGCGAGTATCAGCCACCGCCGGCCGCCGGACCCGTCCCCGGCCGGCAGGGCGAGGGCCAGGGCCGGGAACAGCACCGTGCCGGCGAAGACGGTGAGGAACACCGCGCGGGGCACGTACTCGTTGACGCGCCGCATGACCGTCACGAACTCCTCGTCCGTCAGCCGGGCCAGCGCGGGCATGATGCCGGTCAGGAAGATCAGCATGAATCCCGCGTACAGGCCGGTGGAAAGGACCGCGAGGGCGAGCAGGAGCGTCGGCATGCGGTCATGATGGCAGCCGCGCGGCCCCGGCGTCAGGGCCTGTGGACGGCCGGTGGACGGCCGGTGCCCCCGGCTCGCGGAGGGCGTGCGGACGGCCCATGCACGGCGTGCGGACGGCCCGGTGGACGGCTGGCGCGGCAGGAGGGGCGGTCAGTCCCTCAGGTCGTTGGCCCGGCGGATCGACGCGGCGAGCTCCGCCACCACCTCGGATTCGGTCGTACGGGCCAGTCCGCCCGCCAGCTCGGCGAGTTGGTCGCGGGTGGGCGCGCCCGGCAGCTCCCCGCCGCGCAGCGAGTCGGCGAAGTAGGCGGCCGCGGCGGCGACCCGCAGCCCCGGCTCGGTGGCCTCGTCCCACAGCCGGCCGGCGAGGGCGCCGGAGGCCAGCGAGCCGGACCGCTCGTGCGGGGCGCGGGAGGCGGGGTCGAGCCACCGGACGGTGGCGGTGGCCAGGTGGCCGTTCCCGCTCAGGGCCCCGGGGCGGGTCTTCACGGCGTACAGCGCGGTCACCTGGTGGCCGGGGCCGACCTCGCCGCCGTCCACCCGGTCGTCACGGAAGTCGTCGTCGGCGACCTCACGGTTCTCGTACCCGACGAGCCGGAACTCCGCGACCTTCCGCGGGTCGAACGCCACCTGCGCCTTGGCGTCCCGGGCGCGCAGTTCGAGGTGGGCGGGCAGCTGGTCGACGAAGACCTTGCGGGCCTGCTCGGAGGTGGAGACGTACGTGGTGTGGCCGTCGCCCTTGTCGGCGAGCTGTTCCATCAGCGCGTCACCGTACTCGCTGCCGACGCCCACTCCGAAGAGCGTGATGCCGTACTCGCGGCGCTCGTCCTCGATCCGGTCCAGGATGGCCCGTGCCTCGGTCTCGCCGGTGTTGGCGAGGGCGTCGGACAGCAGGACGACCCGGTTGGTGGCACCCTCGCGGTGTCCTTCGACGGCGACGTCGTAGCCGGCCGTCACGCCCGCCTCGACGTTGGTGGACGAGGTGGTCTCCAGTGCGTCGACGACGTCGTGGACGCGGTCGCGGTTGCCCTCGACGCGGGTCATGGGCAGCCGGGTCTCGGCCTCGTCGCTGAAGGTGACCAGGGCGATCGAGTCGTCGTCGCGGAGCTGGTCGGTGAGGACGCCGAGGGATTCCTTCACCAGGTCGAGGCGGCCCGGCTCGGCCATGGAGCCGGAGACGTCGACGACGAAGGTGAGAGCGGCCGGCGGGCGCGGGGCGCGCCGGTCGGCGGGCCGGGTGGCCAGACCGACGCGTACGAGCGACCAGTCGTCGGCCCGCGTACGGGCGCCGTCGACGGTCACGGTGAAGCCGTCGCCGTCGGGCTTCGGGTAGTGCTGGCGGAAGCTGTTGACGAACTCCTCGGGGCGCACGGTGTCCGCCGCGGGCAGCCTCCCCTCGGCGAGCGTGCGGCGGGCGTAGCCGTAACTGGCGGTGTCGACGTCCAGCGCGAAGGTGGACAGGTGGCCGGCGGGCGGGGCCTCGCGCGCCTCGTCGCCCCGGCCGTCGGCGCCGGGGCGCGGTGCGCCGTCCCGCCCGCCGCCGGGAGCGGGCGCGCCGGGAGCGGGCGCCCGGTTGCCGCTGTCGCGGGCGGCGGTGCGGTCGGTGCCGGCTTCTCCCGAGCAGCCCGCGAGCAGCAGCCCGCCGGCGAGCGCCGCCGCCAGCGCGGCCCGCCGCGCCCGGCCGGTCCTCCATCGGTACGTGTCCACTCGATCCCCCATGTCTCAGGTCCGCCCGGCCCGGGTCCGCGCGCGACGTCGGCACTTGTGGATGTGACGTCGCGGAGGCCGCCCGGGAACCGACAGGGGTGTTGCGGATGTGTCTCGATGCGGCAACGGGGAGCGGCCGGTGAGGCCCGGCGCAGGGCTTGGCTTGGACTCGCCAACCGCCGAACACGCCCTTGTCACCGTACGCAGTCACATGCGTACATGGAGTGGCGTCTGTTCCAAGGGGATGGCGGGGGTGGTCAGCCGTGACCAACGTTCCGGGCTCCGTGCTCGGCCGAGCGGCCTTAAGAGAGGCGACACCGGTGCGTGCCGCGCCACAGCAGGCACCGCGCCCGGCCGGGCAGCCGGTGCGAGGGGTGAGACAGATCTGCGCGACACTCGCCGCGCTCACCGAGTCGGCCCGCCATGAGCTGCTGACCTTCGACGACCCGGCCGCCTGCCTCGGCCTGCCGATCCCGGAGCCCTTCCTGGAGCTCGCCGGCACGTGTGTCCGCACGGCGACGGAGCGGGTGGCGACGGTGCGTCGGATCGTGCCCCGCCACGCGCTGTCCAGGGTCGCCGCCGCCGACGCCTCGGGGGCGGCGCGCTCCCCGGGGCGGGCCAGGCTGACACAGTCCATCCCCTTCAAGATGATCGTGGTGGACCGTACGGTCGCGGTCATCCCCCTCGACCTCGAACTGCTCTACAACGGGCTGCTGCTGATCCGCGATCCGGTCGTGGTGCAGGCCCTGGTCCGGGCCCACCACGCCTGGTGGGAGACGGGTGACGAGATCCCGGCGTGCCCGGCGCCGCCCGGGGTGCTGCCCACGCACCTGCGCCCGGTGCTGGAGGCCCTGCTGGCGGGACTCACCGACGAGACGGCCGCCGCGCGGCTGGGCATATCGGGGCGCACGTACAGCCGTCGGGTGGGCGAGCTGCTCGGGGCCCTGGGCACGACGAGCCGCTTCCGGGCGGGAGCGGAAGCGGCTCGTCGCGGCTGGCTGTGAGGCCGGGCGGGGCGAAACCTCACGGCACGGGCTAGGACACGATGTCCTTGCGGGCGAAGCCGCGGAAGGCGAGCGCGAACAGGACCAGGGCGTACGTCACCGACACCGCCGAGCCCTTGAGCATCCCGCTCCACTCCAGTTGCGGCTGGAGCGCGTCGGCCCACGCGAACTGCCAGTGCGCGGGCAGGACTTCCCGCCAGGAGCCGAGCGCCGTCACCGCGTCCAGGACGTTTCCGATGATCGTCAGTCCGACCGCGCCGCCGACCGCGCCGAGCGGGGCGTCGGTCTTGGTCGAGAGCCAGAAGGCGAGTCCCGCCGTGACCAGCTGGGAGACGAAGATGAACACGACGACCAGCGCGAGGCGCGGCAGGCTGTCCGCCGGGCCGAGGGAACCGCCCGTGGGCAGCCGTAGCGGCCCCCAGCCGTAGGCCACCGTTCCCGCGGCGAGAGCCACCAGCGGCAGCAGCAGCATCGCCGCCGCGCTGAATCCGAGCGCCACGGCCAGCTTGGACCACAGCAGCCGGGCGCGCGGCACGGGGGCGGCCAGCAGATAGCGGAGGGACGACCAACTGGCCTCGGACGCCACGGTGTCGCCGCAGAACAGCGCCACCGGCACCACCAGCAGGAAGCCGGCCGACACGAACAGGCACGTCGCGGCGAAGTTGGCGCCGGACGCGGTCGCCGTGTCCATCAGGGTGATCCGGTCGTTGCCGCGCCCGTCCGGGGTGCCGCCGATCGCGAAGGCCGCGATCAGCACGAAGGGCAGGGCGGCCAGGATGGCCCCCATGACGAGGGTGCGGCGCCGCTTCAGCTGGCGAACGGCTTCGACACGCAGCGGCAGGGTGCGCCCGGCGCGGTAGCCGGGCGCGGACTGGACCGCTGCTTCCACCGGGGCGCTCATGCGGATCCTCCTCCGATCAGGGTGAGGAACGCGTCCTCCAGGCGGCGGTGCGGGCCCACACCGGTCAACGGGACGTCCAGCCGGACGAGTTCCGCGATCAGGCCGGAGGCGGTCGCTCCGTCCAGTCGGACCAGCAGTCCGCCGTCCACGGGCACCACCGAGCCGAGGCCGGGCAGGGCGCCGAGCTTGTCGATCAGCGGTCCGGGTACGTCACCGGCCGTCGTGACGAGCAGGGTGTCGCCCGCGCCGGTGATCTCGGCGACCGGTCCGGCCTGCACGAGCCGGCCGCGGTCCATGACGACCAGGTGCGTACAGGACTGCTCCACCTCCGACAGGAGGTGGCTGGAGACGATGACGGTACGGCCCCCGGCCGCGTACCGGATCATCACGTCCCGCATCTCGCGGATCTGCGGCGGGTCGAGGCCGTTGGTCGGCTCGTCGAGGATGAGGAGGTCGGGAAGGCCGAGCATGGCCTGCGCGATGGCCAGCCGTTGCCGCATGCCCTGCGAGTAGGTGCGGACGGCGCGGGCCAGGGCGTCGCCGAGACCGGCGATCTCCAGGGACTCGTCGAGGTGGGCGTCGTCGGCGGGGCGGCCGGTGGCGCGCCAGTACAGCTCCAGGTTCTCCCGGCCGGACAGGTGCGGCAGGAAGCCGGCGCCCTCGACGAAGGCCCCGACCCGGGACAGCACCGGCGCGCCCGGCCGGATCGCGTGGCCGAAGACGCGGATCTCACCGTCGTCGGGGGTGATCAGGCCCATGAGCATGCGCAGCGTGGTGGTCTTGCCCGCGCCGTTCGGTCCGAGGAGCCCGAGGACCTGGCCCTTCTCGACCCGGAAGGACAGGTCGCGCACCGCGTACCGGTCGGCGGACCTGGCGTACCGCTTGGTCAGGCCGGTGATGGTGAGCGGCACGTCGGCGAGTGCCGGGTCGGGCGGGGGCGCGGTGGTGCGGCGCCGGGCGGTGAGCAGCAGGGCGGCGGCGATCAGGACGCCGGCGGCCGGCATGCCCCAGACCCACCAGGGCAGGCCGGCCGCCTCGGTGCGCACGGCGGGCGCCGTCGGTACGGACAGGGCGCCGGCCACGCCGACGGTGTAGGCCGCCGGGGTGGCCGGGGAGGCGTAGCCGAGGTCGGTCGCGGCGAGGACGAGACGCAGCCGGTGCCCGGCCTCCACCTCGTGGTCGATGGCCGGCAGCGTCAGCTCGACCGCCTTGCCGTTCTCGGCGCCCTCGACCCGGACCGGGGTGACCAGTTGGGCGGGCAGCACCTGGCGGCGGCCGTCGGGGCCGACGTCGTACACCTTGGCGAAGAGGACCGCCTCGCCGGTGTCGGAGGCGACGGTGACCCGGACGGTGGGCGTGCCGGTGATGCGCAGTGGCTCGCTGAGGGGCCGGGACTCGAAGCGGGCGTGCTGCCCGGGGAAGTCGAGCGACAGTCCGACGCCGAGGGCCGACAGCTGGGACAGGCCCCCGCCGGCGCCCGGGACGGCGGAGATGGCGGGCGGGGTGGCACCGGGGGGATTGCGGAAGGTCTGCGGGGCGCCCGCGAGGGGGACGGCGCGGCCACCGGCCCGGAGGCCGGGGTAGTCGTCGCCGGTGGCGCCGCGCAGCCGGGCCTGCCCGTCCGTGGTGTCGACCCCGCCGGTGCGGCTGACGCGGAAGGCGGGGCCGGTGTCGGCGCCGGTGTCGTCCTTGAGGTACCGGTCGAACCAGGCGCCGATGCGTGCCTGGACGCGTTCGGTCTCGCGGTCACCGCCGTCGTGCCCGCCGGCGATCCAGTCGACGGCGACCGGAGCGCCGTTGGCGCGGACGGCCTTGGCGATGGCATCGGCGTGCGGCAGCGGGAAGAGCGAGTCGGTCTGCCCCTGGACGATGAGCGTGGGCACCTTGATGCGGTCGCCCACGGCGGACGGGCTGCGCTCCGCCAGCAGCGCCCGGGCGGCGGCGTCCGGCTTCCCGGTGACGCCCACCCGCTGGTACAGGGCGCACAGCACGTCCTGGAACCGCCCGCAGGCACCGGTGGGACCGGCGGACGACGCCGCCGGGGCGCCGCCCCGCGCCCGGCCGGCCGGTCCCTGGGGTCCGGCACCCGGGCTCCGCGCCCCGGCGCCCGGTCCCGGGGCCCCGTCCCGGCCGGGGGCGCGGCCCGGGGTCTGCTCGCTCTCGACGGGCGCGCGGCCGGGGGGCTGGTCAGACGACGCCACCGTACCGGTGGTGAAGAAGATGCCGGCCCACAGCTTCTTGTAGACGCCGTCCGGGAAGAGTGCGTCCGCCAGGTTCCAGTACGTGATCTGCGGGGCGACGGCGTCCACCCGCCGGTCGTACCCGGCCGCCGACAGGGCGACCGCCCCGCCGTACGAGGCTCCCGACACGCCCACCCTGGGGTCGCCGTTTCCGTCCAGCCGGACCTCGGGGCGCCCGGCGAGCCAGTCGATGAGCCGGGAGACGTCCTTGACCTCGTAGTCCGGGTCGTTGAGCCCGATGCGTCCCGTCGAGGCCCCGAAGCCGCGGGCGGACCAGGTCAGCACCGCGTACCCGTCACGGGCCAGCTTCTCGGCCTGGGCGCGCACATCCTCCTTGCTGCCGCCGAAGCCGTGCCCGAGGAGCACGGCGGGGCGGCGGACGTCGTCCGCGCCGGCGGTGAAGAAGGAGGTGTCGATCCTCGCTCCCGGCATCTCCAGCACTCTGTCCTCGCGGTGCGTGGCGGGCCCGTCGTCGGAGGCCACGGCCGTCCACGTACCGGCGCCCGCGAGCAGCGCCACGGCCGCGGCCGTGGCGGCCGCCCGGCGGCGGGGGATTCGGATCTGCATGTCCCGACCCTAAGCGCCGGCCCGCTTCCACCCGGCTGCCGCACGGCGGAACTCGGGGGCCTTCCTGAGGTGTACGCCCCATCGGCGCCGTACAGCATCCGCGGTATACGGCAGGGCCGGGCGGGGAGACGGGACGGGCACCGTGTGCCGGTGGTGAACACCGCCCCGGCCGGGCCCGCCGGGCACCGCGGTCCGGTCCCACGACGGTCACCACGCGCACGGTCGAGTACCCGGCGGACGGACCGGCGATGGTCGGCGCGGGCCGCGGGTGTCGACCGGCGCCTCGTGGTCTACGGCGGCGCCCTGCACGCCCTCCACCACCCGCCGGTCGACCGGACCGTGGTCCCCGGTGTGGGCCACCACCCCCGGTATCCGCGGAGCGGGCCTGGTGGCCGAGCGCCTGCTCCCCGGCCGGCCGGCGCGGCATCGGGCGGCGCCGCATCGGGCGGGCGCTGACGTAGGCGCCGCCGGTGTGCGCCCGCTCGCGGGCCGGGTGGATGGAGAATTCGCCACGCTGACGTGGGGGTTCGGCGGCGAAGCGGGGGAGGCTCTCCCACCACCCTTGTGCTGTACATGACCAGTCGGGACGCTGTGGGGCCGTCCGGATCAAGAAAGGTCAGGTGCCCCCGAGATGAGAGCCCCCTCCCGCAGGCCCCGGTGCCCCCAGTCCCTGCGCCGCGCCGGCGCGCTGATACCCGCCGTCGCCCTCGCGGCCGCTCTGCACGTCGTCGCCGTCTCCCCCACCGCGCACGCCGGGCCCGTCGGCGACCTCCGCCTCGCCCCGGCGGAGACCGCGGTGCCGAACAGCTGGATCGTCGTCCTCAAGGACGGCTCCACCCGAGCCGCCGACCTCGGCGTCACCCCCCGGCACGAGTACCGCAGCGCGCTCGACGGGTTCTCCACCACCCTGTCGAGGGCGAGGGCCACCGCCCTCGCCGCCGACCCCAGGGTCGCCTACGTCGAGCAGAACCGGACCGTCCGCCTCACCACCACCCAGCCGAACGCCACCTGGGGCCTGGACCGGATCGACCAGCGCGACCTGCCGCTGTCGACGACGTACACCTACGACACCACGGCGCCGAACGTGCACGCGTACGTCATCGACACCGGTATCCGCACCTCGCACGCCGAGTTCGGCGGGCGGGCGGTCGTCGGGACCGACACCGTCGGCGGCGGGCAGAACGGGCAGGACTGCCAGGGCCACGGCACGCACGTCGCCGGTACGGTCGGCGGGCGGACGTACGGCGTGGCCAAGGCCGCGAGGCTCGTCGCCGTCCGGGTCCTGGACTGCGGCGGCTCGGGCACCACCGCCGGGGTCATCGCGGGCGTGGACTGGGTGACGGCGAACGCGGTGAAGCCGGCGGTCGCCAACATGAGCCTGGGCGGCGGCGTCGACACGTCCCTCGACGACGCCGTCAGGCGCTCGGTCGCCTCGGGCGTCTCGTACACCGTCGCGGCCGGCAACGGCAACATCCTGGGCCTGCCGGAGAACGCCTGCAACACCTCACCCGCCCGCGTCCCGGAGGCCATCACGGTCGGGGCGACGGACGACGCCGACCGGCGCGCCTCGTTCTCCAACTACGGCACCTGCGTGGACCTCTTCGCGCCGGGCGTGAAGGTCACCTCGGCGTGGCGCACCGGTGACACGGCGACCAGCACCCTCTCCGGTACGTCGATGGCGGCGCCCCACGCGGCCGGTGTCGCCGCCCTGTACCTGTCGGAGCACCCGGCCGCGTCCCCGGCGCAGGTCCGGGACGCGCTGGTGGGCAACGCCACCGCCGGCAAGGTCAGGAACGCGCTCACGGGCTCCCCGGACCGGCTGCTGCACGCCCGGTTCTAAGCGGCACCCGGCGGGACGAGGTGCCCGAGGAGCTCCGTACCGGCCGGGTACGGGCGCTCCTCGGGCAGCAGCCGGGCCGCCGCGTCGAGGTCGCCCGCCCGCACCAGGGCGTGGATCTCGCGCGCGAGCGGTGTCACGTCCCGTATGGAGACCGTCCACTCGTCGGCGTACCGCGCGGACGCCTCGCCCGCGAGGCCCAGTTGGAGCGAGCGGTGCGGCAGCGGCGCCAGGCGCAGGTCGCGCTCGGGGTCCCACTGGACGCGGGCCGGGGACCGGCGCAACCGCTGCTTCCAGGCGGCCTCGTCGGGGTGGAAGCCGCGCACGTAGTGCGACAGGCACGCGTGGCGCAGCGCCCATTCGAAGCCCTCGCGGGTGATCTCGACGGCCAGGACGGTCTCCTGGTCCTGCTTGGCGGCCCAGCCGCAGCGGTACATCATCCACAGGAAGCTCGGCTTGATCCACGTCATGCGGTCCCGCTTCCAGGCGGCCGGGAAGCGGCCCGTGCGGGCGGCGGGACCGCCGATCCCGGGTGCGTACGCCTGGTAGACGGTCACCGTGTCGTCGGTGTGCAGGGCCCGGATGCGGTACTTCGGTTCATCGGCGTGCATGCCCCGAAGCATCGACGGCCGGCCCCGGTCGGGGCCAGCCGTTTTCCCGGCGCGGGTGGCGGGCGGATGTCAGTGGTTGCGGGGGAAGCCGAGGTCCACGCCGGCGGGGGCCTCGGAGGGGTCGGGCCAGCGGGTGGTGACGACCTTTCCGCGGGTGTAGAAGTGCACGCCGTCGTTGCCGTAGATGTGGTGGTCGCCGAAGAGCGAGTCCTTCCAGCCGCCGAAGGAGTGGTAGCCGACGGGCACCGGGATCGGGACGTTCACGCCGACCATGCCCGCCTGGACCTCCAGCTGGAAGCGGCGGGCGGCGCCGCCGTCACGGGTGAAGATCGCGGTGCCGTTGCCGTACGGCGACTCGTTGATGAGGCGGACGCCCTCCTCGTAGGTGTCGGCCCGCAGGACGCACAGGACCGGGCCGAAGATCTCGTCGCGGTAGGCGTCGGAGTCCGTGGACACCTTGTCGAGCAGCGACAGGCCGATCCAGTGGCCGTTCTCGTACCCGTCGACGGTGTGGCCGGTGCCGTCGAGGACGACCTCCGCGCCCTGGGCGGCGGCGCCGGTGACGTAGGACGCGACCTTGTCGCGGTGGGCGGCGGTGATCAGCGGGCCCATCTCGGAGGCCGGGTCGTCGCCGGGACCGATCGTGATCTTCTCGGCGCGCTCGCGGATCTTCTCCACCAGTTCGTCGCCGATGGCGCCGACCGCGACGACCGCCGAGATGGCCATGCAGCGCTCGCCCGCCGAGCCGTACGCCGCCGAGACCGCCGCGTCGGCGGCCGCGTCGAGGTCGGCGTCGGGGAGGACCAGCATGTGGTTCTTGGCGCCGCCCAGGGCCTGGACGCGCTTGCCGTTCGCCGAGGCGGTGGTGTGGATGTACCGGGCGATGGGCGTCGAGCCGACGAAGGAGACGGCCGCGACGTCCGGGTGCTCCAGCAGGGCGTCGACCGCGACCTTGTCGCCGTGGACGACGTTGAGGACGCCGTCGGGCAGGCCGGCCTGGGAGGCCAGCTCGGCGAGCAGGTTGGCGGCGGACGGGTCCTTTTCGCTGGGCTTGAGGACGAAGGTGTTGCCGCAGGCGATGGCCAGCGGGAACATCCACATCGGCACCATCGCTGGGAAGTTGAACGGCGTGATGCCGGCGACCACGCCGAGCGGCTGGCGGATGGCGGCGACGTCGACCCGGTTGGAGACCTGGGTGGACAGCTCGCCCTTGAGCTGGACGGTGATCCCGCACGCCAGCTCCACGATCTCCAGGCCGCGCGCGACCTCGCCGAGCGCGTCGGAGTGGACCTTGCCGTGCTCGGCGGTGATCAGGGCGGCGATCTCGTCGCGGTGGGCGTCGAGCAGCGCGCGATAGGCGAACAGCACGCCGGTGCGCTGGGCCAGCGAGGACGTGCCCCAGGTGGCGTACGCGGCCTTGGCGGCGGCGACGGCGGCGTCGACCTCCTCGGCGGAGGCCAGGGCGACCCGCGTGGTGACGGCGCCGGTCGCCGGATCGGTGACCGGGCCCCAGTTGCCCGACGCGCCTTCGACGGTTTTGCCACCGATCCAGTGGTTGACGGTCTTCGTCATGACGAAAAACTCCTTCACAGATGGCGGCGCCGGGCTGCGACGTGCCGGTCGTACTCCTCGCGGGCCTCGACCGCCGACGTGCGGGTCGCCGTCTCGGCCACGGGCACATCCCACCATGCCTCGGAGGCGGGCGCGCCCGACACTGTGTCTGCCGTTTCGGTCTCCACGTAGACACATGTGGGCACGGTCGCCGCGCGGGCCGCGGCGAGGGCTTCTCGCAGGTCACGGACGGTGTGGGCGCGCAGGACGCGCATGCCGAGGCTGGCCGCGTTGGCGGCCAGGTCGACCGGGAGCGGGTCACCGGTGTACGTGCTGTCGGGGGCCCGGTAGCGGTAGGCGGTGCCGTACCGCTCGGCGCCGACGGTTTCCGAGAGGCCGCCGATCGAGGCGTACCCGTGGTTCTGGAGGACGACCAGCTTGATCGGGACGTTCTCCTGGACGGCGGTGACGATCTCGGTGGGGTTCATCAGGTACGTACCGTCGCCGACGAGGGCCCAGACGGGGCGGCCGGGCGCGGCGAGGGCGGTGCCGATGGCGGCGGGGATCTCGTAGCCCATGCAGGAGTAGCCGTATTCGACGTGGTACTGGTCGCGGGAGCGGGTCCGCCAGAGCTTGTGGAGGTCGCCGGGGAGCGAGCCGGCGGCGTTGATCAGGATGTCGTCGCCGGTGACCAGGGTGTCGAGCACCCCGAGGACCTGCGCCTGCGTGGGCCGCGCGTCCTCGTCCTCGGGGGTGTACGCGGCGGTGACGCGGGCGTCCCAGCCGGCCCGCAGCTCCGCGTACTCGCTCGCGTACGGTGCCGGGACGGTGTGCCCGCCGAGGGCTCCGGCGAGCTGTTCCAGCCCCTCGCGGGCGTCGGCGACCAGCGGGAGGGCGGCCATCTTGTGGGCGTCGAAGCCGGTGATGTTGAGGTTGACGAAGCGGACGCCGGGGTGGGCGAAGAGCGTCGAGGAGGCGGTGGTGAAGTCGGTGTACCGGGTGCCGACGCCGAGGACCAGGTCGGCGGTGCGGGCGAGGCGGTTGGCGGTGGAGGTGCCGGTGTGGCCGATGCCGCCGACGTCGCAGGGGTGGTCGTGCGGCACGGAGCCCTTGCCGGCCTGGGTGGACGCGACGGGGATGCCGGTGGCGGCGGCGAACGCGCCCAGCGCGGTCTCGGCGGCGCTGTGGTGGACTCCGCCGCCGGCCACGACAAGGGGGCGCCCGGCCGCCCTGATCGCCCGGACGGCGGCATCGAGTTCGGCCGCGTCGGGGCGGGGCCGGCGCACCCGCCAGACGCGCTCGGCGAAGAACTCCTCCGGCCAGTCGTACGCCTCCGCCTGCACGTCCTGCGGCAGCGCGAGGGTGACCGCGCCGGTGGCGGCCGGGTCGGCCAGGACCCGCATGGCGGCCAGGGCGGCGGGGACCAGCGCCTCGGGGCGGGTGATCCGGTCGAAGTAGGCCGACACCGGGCGCAGCGCGTCGTTGACGGACACGTCCCCCGCCCAGGGCACTTCGAGCTGCTGGAGGACGGGGTCGGCGGGCCGGGTGGCGAAGGTGTCGCCGGGCAGCAGCAGCACCGGGAGGCGGTTGACGGTGGCCAGGGCCGCGCCGGTGACGAGGTTGGTGGCGCCGGGGCCGATGGAGGTGGTGACGGCGTGGGCGGAGAGGCGGCCGGACTGGCGGGCGTGGCCGACGGCGGCGTGGACCATGGCCTGCTCGTTGCGGCCCTGGAGGTAGGGCATGTCACCGGCGTACTGCACGAGGGCCTGTCCGATGCCCGCCACGTTGCCGTGGCCGAAGATGCCCCAGGTGGCGCCGACGAGCCGGTGGCGCCGTCCGTCGCGTTCGGTGAACTGGCGGGCCAGGAAGGCGACGAGCGCCTGGGCGGTGGTGAGCCGTCGGGTGCTCATCGGTATCCCTCCGTGCGGTGGCCGGGGTGGAAGCGGATCTTCCACTCGCGTTCCTCGCCCGGCCCCGCCATGACGTTGAGGTAGTACATGGTGTGGCCGGGCTGGGCGATGGACGGGCCGTGCCAGCCGTCCGGTACGAGGACGGCGTCACCGCAGCGGACCTCGGCGAGGAGGTCGGCGCCGCCGGGCCGGGAGGGTGAGACGCGCTGGTAGCCGACGCCGTCGCCGTCGATCTCGAAGTAGTAGATCTCCTCCAGCTCCGCCTCCTCGCCGGGCAGGTGCTCGTCGTGTTTGTGGGGTGGGTAGGAGGACCAGTTCCCGCCGGGCGTGATGACCTCGACGGCGATGAGCCGGTCGCAGTCGAAGGTGTCGGCGGCGGCGAAGTTGCGCACCTGGCGGGCGCAGTTCCCGCTGCCGCGCGCTTCGACCGGTACCTCCGGCGCGGGGCCGTAGCGAGCGGGGAGTCGTCGCTCGCACTTCGCTCCTGCCAGGGCGAAGCGGCCTCCCGCGCCGGAGGCGATCTGGGCGTGGGCGTCACGCGGTAGGTAGGCGAAGTCGGTGACGCCGCTGAACACGCTGTCGCGGCCCAGCAGTTCGATGCTCCGGCCGTCGACCAGCACCGTACAGCCGCCGGTGAGGGGAAGCAGGATCCACTCGCTGTCGCCGGTCGCGAGGAGGTGGGACCCGCCGGGGCCGAGGTCGAGGACGCGCAGGGCGCAGTGGGCCCAGCCGGCCCGTCCGGGGCCGATGTCGAGGGCGTAGGGCCCACGGGCCGCCCCGCCCCTCGGTACGTACAGCTGCTGGTCGGTCATGATCCTTCCGTACCCTCCTGGAACGCTCCTCAGAGCAGGCCCACGGCCGTGTCGACGGCGGCGGCGACGTCGCCGTCCGCCGGGTAGAGCAGGGACCGGCCCACCACGAGGCCCTGGACGGTCGGCAGCCGCAGGGCCGCGCGCCACTTCTCGTACGCCGTGTCCTGGTCGGGCCCGACGTCGCCGCCGAGGAGGACGGCGGGCAGGGTCGTGGTCTCCATGACCCGGGCCATGTCGTCGGGGTCGTCGGTGACGGGGACCTTGAGCCAGGTGTACGCGGAGGTGCCGGCCAGCCCGGAGGCGATGGCGAGCGACGTGGTCACCGCCTCGGGGCCGAGGTCGTTGCGGACGCGGCCGTCGGCCGGGTCGCGGCGGGACAGGAACGGCTCGACGAAGACGGGGAGCCGCCGTTCGGCCATGGCGTCGATGGTGCGGGCGGCGGTGGCGAGGGTGGTGAGGGAGCCGGGGTCGGTGGGGTCGATGCGCAGCAGCAGCTTGCCGGCGTCGAAGCCGAGCCGGGCGAGGTCCTCGGGGCGGTGCCCGGTGAAGCGGTCGTCGAGCTCGAAGGCGGCTCCGGCGAGGCCGCCGCGGTTCATCGAGCCCATGACGACCTTGCCCTCCAGGGCGCCGAGGAGCAGCAGGTCGTCGAGGATGTCGGCGGTGGCGAGGACGCCGTCGACGCCGGGGCGGGAGAGCGCGAGGCAGAGCCGTTCCAGCAGGTCCAGGCGGTTGGCCATGGCGAGCGGCCGGTCGCCCACGGCCAGCGCGCCGCGGGCCGGGTGGTCGGCGGCGACGATCATCAGCCGTCCGGAGGCGCCGAGCAGGGCCCGCCGGGTGCGGCGGGCGGCGGCCTCGGCGACGGCCTCGGGGTGATGGGTGCGCACCGCGACGAGGTGGGCGAGGTCGACGGTCACGGACGCCCGCCGTCCAGGAGGGCGGCCACCTCGTCGGCGAACGGCATCGCGGAGGAGCAGGCCAGGCGGGAGGCGACGATGGCACCGGCGGCGTTGGCGTAACGGATGGTCCGCTCCAGGTCCCACCCGGCGAGGAGCCCGTGGCACAGGGCCCCGCCGAACGCGTCGCCCGCGCCCAGGCCGTTGACCACCTCAACGGGGACGGGCGGTACGTCGGCGGTGTCGCCGTCGGCGGTCATGGCGAGGACTCCCTTGGGGCCCTGCTTGACGACGGCGAGGCGGACGCCCGCGTCGATCAGGGCGCGGGCGGCGGCGTGGGGCGCGCGTTCCCCGGTGGCGATCTCGCACTCGTCGACGTTGCCGACGGCGACCGTGGCGTGCCGCAGCGCGGCGGCGTAGGGGGGCCGGGCCTCGTCGGCGCCGGACCAGAACATCGGCCGCCAGTCGAGGTCGAAGACGGTGATCCGGCCGTCCGGCCCGGCGGCGTACGCGGCGGACGGCGGCACGGTGGCGGGCGGGACGGCGGGCGACGGGGCGGCGGCGGGCGGGACGGCGGGCGGCGCGGCGTCGGGCGACCGGGCGGCGAGGGCGGCGAGCGTCGAGGCGCGGCTGGGTTCGGCGGACAGACCCGTACCGGTCATCCAGAAGATCCGGGCGCCCGCGACGGCCGGCAGGTCGAGCTCGTGCTGGTGGATCTCCAGGTCGGGGGCCTTGGGCTGCCGGTAGAAGTAGAGCGGGAAGTCGTCCGGCGGGAAGATCTCGCAGAAGGTGAGCGGGGTGGGGTACGCCTCGACCGGCGTCACCCACCGGTCGTCCACGCCGAACGCGCGCAGCTCCTGGTGCAGGTACGCGCCGAACGGGTCCGCGCCCGTGCGGGTGATCAGCGCGGTGCGCCGGCCGAGCCGGGCGGCCGCGACGGCCACGTTGGCGGGCGAGCCGCCGAGGAACTTGCCGAACGTCTCGGCATCGGCGAGCGGGACGCCGGTGCGGAGCGGGTAGAGGTCCACTCCGATGCGCCCCATGGTGATGAGGTCGTACGGATCGGTCGTCATCCGGATCCCTTCGCGTCGGCACCGTGGTCAGGTCTAGCCGCCCCCGCACACCCTGTCAATCTTTTGTCCGGACATTCGGACCAAGCCTTGACGCTCCGCTCCGGCCGCCTCCAAGCTGGCCCCCATGACGCAGCTGTCACCCTCGCCGCCGTCCCGCCTCCGGATCGGTTCCGCCCCCGACTCCTGGGGTGTGTGGTTCCCCGACGATCCGCGGCAAGTCCCCTGGCCGCGCTTCCTCGACGAGGTCGCGCGGGCCGGGTACGAGTGGATCGAGCTCGGCCCGTACGGCTACCTCCCCACCGACCCGGCCCGGCTCACCGAGGAGACCGCCCGCCGCGGGCTGAAGGTCTCGGCGGGCACGGTGTTCACCGGCCTGCACCACGGTGAGGCAGTCTGGGAGAAGACCTGGGCGCACGTCGCGGACAACGCGGCCCTCGCCCGCGCCATGGGCGCCGGGCACCTCGTGGTCATCCCGTCCTTCTGGCGCGACGACCGGACCGGCCGGGTGCTGGAGGACCGGAACCTGACGGCGGACCAGTGGCGCGACCTGACCCGCCTGACCGAGCGCCTCGGCCGGGAGGTGCGCGACCGCTTCGGCCTGCGCATCGTCGTACACCCGCACGCCGACACCCACATCGACGGCGAGGAGAACGTCAGCCGGTTCCTCGACGCCACCGACCCCGAGCTGGTCGCCCTCTGCCTGGACACCGGGCACTACGCGTACTGCGGCGGCGACAGCGTCGCGCTGATCGAGAGGTACGGCGAGCGCATCGGTTACCTCCACCTGAAGCAGGTCGACCCCGAGGTCCTGGCCGAGGTGGTCGCCCGGGGCACCCCGTTCGGCCCGGCCGTGGCCAGGGGCGTGATGTGCGAACCACCGTCCGGCGTGCCGGCCCTGGAGCCCGTGCTGGCCGCCGCCCGGGCCCTGGACGTCGACCTCTTCGCCATCGTCGAGCAGGACATGTACCCCTGCCCGCCGGACCGCCCCTTCCCCATCGCCGAACGCACCCGCCGCTTCCTGCGCTCCTGCGGGGCCTGACCGTCGCCGCCCCCGCCATTGCTTTCGTCACAGTGATCCCCTTCCTGTCACACATGTCTCCATAACGCGGGTCTTCCGTCACAGGCGATCAACAGGCCCTTCCCGCCGGTCACTGTGCGTCGTTCAACGGGCACAGGCTGAGTGATCGCCAGCGACCGCGCCCCGGCTCCCCCGACGGTCCCCCCGGACCGCGCCGCGGCGCACGCAGGGAGGTGCCACAGATGACGGACAGAAAGCTCTGGTCCTACAAGGAGATTGCCGCGCACATCCGGGTACAGCCGGACACGGTCCGCTCGTACCGGAAGCACGGCCTGCTCCCGCAACCCGACCACGTGGAGGACGGCAAGCCCTACTGGCACCCGGACACGATCCGCGTCTGGGTGGCCAACCGCCCCGGAAACCGCTCCCGGGGGACCTGACGACCCCCGCGGGAAACCGTGATCCGGCGTTCCCGGCCCCGCACCTCCCCCGGTGCGGGGCCGGCCGCGTACAGGGGTTGCCCGCCGCCGCGACGGCCCGGAGGATCACCGGATGAGTGGTTTCTCCGTCAAGCCCGCCCTCACCGGAGACCGTGTGGCGCTGCGCCCGCCCACCGAGCAGGACGCCGACGCGGTCGCCGGGATCCTCGCGGACCCGGAGGTGCTGACCTTCACCGGCTCTCCGGCCGGCCCACCGCCGCCCTCCCTCGGGGAGGGCGCGGAGCGGGAGACCCTGCCGCACGAGGGCCGGTTGATCGACTCGCCGACCATGTCCGTCCTGGCCCGGGAGTGAGCCGCCCACCGGGGCCGTCCCGCGCCGGCTCCCTCCGCGGGTTCCGGCGGTCGGCGGCACGCGGAGGCGACCTCACTGGCTTTGATACCCCCTAGGGGTATAGAGTGAGGTACGTCGGGACGCCACAGCGCTCCCGTGAACCCCGTGCGCCCCTGCCGCACCACGTGTCCGACCGAAGAGGAGAACCCCATGACCGCCGAGACGAGGACCGAACTCCCCCAGGCGACCGGCTCCTGCTGCTCCCCCACCGGCTCCTGCCACGACGGCGGGACCGAGGGGCCGACCGGCGGCGTCACCACCGTCTACGAGGTCCGGGGCATGACCTGCGGCCACTGCGAGGGCGCCGTCTCCGAGGAGATCCGCGGCATCGCCGGCGTCACCTCGGTCGAGGCGGTCGCCGCCACCGGCCTGGTCACCGTCACCTCGGAGGCCGACCTGGACGAGGCCGCGGTGCGCGCCGCGGTCGACGAGGCGGGCTACGAGCTCATTGGCCGGGCCTGACGCCCGAGACGGACCACCGGCCGGACCAGGCCGCTCCCGGCCGGACCGGACCGCACCGTGACCACCACGGGCGGCCGGCCCGGCCGCGGTCGTTTCCTCCGCGTTTGGCGGTGACTGTCGGTCTCCGGTCCCGTACCTCCACGTGATTTCACCTTCACGTGACTCACAGGACCTTCACAACGAGACCTAGATCACAGATATTTGGGGGTAACCATTCGGACCGCTCGCGAGTCTGAATGGGCGATGCCGAGAACGTCTTGGGGGACGTTCATGGGATGTCTTGGGGGACGTCCCAGGCAAGCGTTGGCCGGGGCACGTGCACCGGGGAGCTTTGAGCGGCCCTCCCGTACGTACCCCGGCAGATCGCATCGCGAGCTTCTGCTGAAACCCGGCAGACGCCCGGACCCGGATCCCGTGGGGGGAATCCGTTCCGGGGATATGGGGAGCGCCCCGCTCGCCGACCCGTGGGGGGATCGGCGGCGGGGCGCTCTCGTCATGCGCTGCCGGAGGGGCACCCGGGCGGGCGCCCCTCATGGCGTCGGTTCAGCGACCCTCGACCGGGACGAAGTCGCGCAGGACCTCTCCCGTGTAGATCTGGCGCGGGCGGCCGATGCGGGAACCCGGCTCCTTGATCATCTCGTGCCACTGGGCGATCCAGCCCGGCAGCCGGCCCAGCGCGAAGAGCACCGTGAACATCTCGGTCGGGAAGCCCATCGCCCGGTAGATCAGACCGGTGTAGAAGTCCACGTTCGGGTAGAGGTTGCGCGAGACGAAGTAGTCGTCGGCGAGCGCGTGCTCCTCCAGCTTCAGCGCGATGTCCAGCAGCTCGTCGGACTTGCCGAGCGCCGAGAGGACGTCGTGCGCCGCCGCCTTGATGATCTTCGCCCGGGGGTCGAAGCTCTTGTAGACGCGGTGACCGAAGCCCATCAGGCGGACGCCGTCCTCCTTGTTCTTCACCTTGCGGATGAAGGAGTCGACGTCGCCGCCGGCGGCCTGGATGCCCTGGAGCATCTCCAGCACCGACTGGTTGGCGCCACCGTGCAGCGGGCCCCACAGGGCCGAGATGCCCGCCGAGATCGAGGCGAACATGTTCGCCTGCGACGAGCCGACCAGACGCACGGTGGAGGTGGAGCAGTTCTGCTCGTGGTCCGCGTGCAGGATCAGCAGCTTGTCGAGGGCGGAGACCACGACCGGGTCGAGCTCGTACTCCTGCGCCGGGACCGAGAAGGTCATGCGGAGGAAGTTCTCGACGTACGACAGGTCGTTGCGCGGGTAGACGAACGGGTGACCGATCGACTTCTTGTACGCGTACGCCGCGATCGTGGGCAGCTTGGCCAGCAGCCGGATCGTCGAGAGGTGACGCTGCTTCTCGTCGAACGGGTTGTGGCTGTCCTGGTAGAACGTCGACAGCGCGCTGACGACCGAGGACAGCATGGCCATCGGGTGGGCGTCGCGCGGGAAGCCGTCGAAGAACCGCTTGACGTCCTCGTGCAGCAGCGTGTGCTGCGTGATCTCGTTGCGGAAGGCCGCCAGCTCGTCGACCTTGGGCAGTTCACCGTTGATCAGCAGGTACGCCACCTCGAGGAAGGTGGAGCGCTCGGCCAGCTGCTCGATGGGGTAGCCGCGGTACCGCAGGATGCCCTGCTCGCCGTCCAGGTAGGTGATCGCGGATTTGTAGGCGGCGGTGTTGCCGTATCCACTGTCCAGGGTCACCAGACCGGTCTGGGCTCGGAGCTTCCCGATGTCGAAGCCCTTGTCACCGACGGTGCTCTCGACCACCGGGTAGGTGTATTCACCGTCCGCGTACCGCAGTACTACAGAGTTGTCGCTCACGTCATCCCTCACCGACGTAGTGCCTCTTCTTCGAGGTGCCCTGACTGTCTCTACCATCCCCCACTTGGCCCAGCAGAGTGCACTCGGGGTCGACCATTCGGCCAATTGGCGGCACTCAGTGCCGTCAACCTGCTCATCCTGCCCCCTTCGCCCCGGTTGCGAAAGTCCGGATGATCCCTAGGTGATGTTTCCCACCCGTACCTCACCTTTCAGCCGATACCGCAGTGAGGTAAAGCGCCGGCCCGCGGAAACCGTGCGGACCGCCTGACCGATGGCTTTGCGGGAGCCGACGAGGACGACCAGCTTCTTCGCCCGCGTGACGGCCGTGTACAGCAGGTTCCGCTGGAGCATCATCCACGCGCCCGTGGTGACCGGGATCACCACGGCCGGGTACTCGCTGCCCTGGGAGCGGTGGATGGTGACGGCGTACGCGTGGGCCAGCTCGTCCAGCTCGTCGAAGTCGTACGGCACCTCCTCGTCCTCGTCCGTCAGCACGGTGAGCCGCTGCTCGTCCACGTTCAGCGACGTGACCACGCCGACCGTTCCGTTGAAGACCCCGTTCGTGCCCTTCTCGTAATTGTTGCGAATCTGCGTGACCTTGTCGCCGACGCGGAAGACCCTGCCGCCGAACCTCTTCTCCGGGACGTCCGGCCGCGAAGGGGTGACCGCCTGCTGGAGGAGACCGTTGAGCGTGCCCGCCCCGGCCGGCCCCCGGTGCATCGGCGCCAGGACCTGCACGTCCCGGCGGGGGTCGAGGCCGAACTTCGCCGGTACCCGGCGGGCCGCGACGTCCACCGTCAGCCGGCCCGCCTCCTCGGTGTCCTCCGTGGCGAACAGGAAGAAGTCCGGCAGCCCCGAGGTGACCGGCTGCTGACCGGAGTTGATCCGGTGGGCGTTGGTCACCACACCGGACTGCCGGGCCTGCCGGAAGATCCGTGTGAGCCGCACCGACGGCACCGGGCCGTCCGGCGCCAGCAGGTCGCTCAGCACCTCCCCCGCGCCCACGCTCGGCAGCTGGTCGACGTCCCCCACCAGCAGCAGGTGCGCACCCGGCGCCACCGCCTTGACCAGCTTGTTCGCCAGCAGCAGGTCCAGCATGGACGCCTCGTCGACCACGACCAGGTCGGCGTCGAGCGGCCGGTCCCGGTCGTACGCCGCGTCCCCGCCCGGCTTCAGCTCCAGCAGCCGGTGCACCGTGGACGCCTCCGCGCCGGTCAGCTCCGACAGCCGCTTGGCCGCGCGGCCGGTGGGCGCCGCGAGGAGCACCCTGGCCCTCTTCGCCCGGGCCAGCTCCACGATCGACCGGACGGTGAACGACTTGCCGCAGCCGGGGCCGCCCGTCAGCACCGCCACCTTCTCGGTGAGGGCGAGCCGCACCGCCTGCTCCTGCTCAGGCGCCAGCTCCGCCCCCGTACGGTCGGCGAGCCACGCCAGCGCCTTGTCCCACGCCACGTCCCGGAAGGCGGGCATCCGGTCCTCCTCGGCCCGCAGCAGCCGCCGGAGCTGCCCGGCCAGCGAGAGCTCCGCCCGGTGGAACGGGATCAGGTAGACCGCCGTCAGCGGCCGCCCCTCCGGACCCGGCACCTGCTCGCGCACGACACCCTCCTCGTCGGCCGCCAGAGCGGCCAGGCAGTCGATCACGAGCCCGGTGTCGACCTGGAGGAGCTTCACCGCGTCGGAGATCAGCTGCTCCTCGGGCAGGAAACAGTGCCCCTGGTCGGCCGACTGCGACAGGGCGTACCGCAACCCGGCCTTCGCCCGCTCGGGACTGTCGTGCGGGATGCCCACCGCCTGCGCGATCCTGTCGGCGGTGAGGAAGCCGATGCCCCACACGTCGGCGGCCAGCCGGTAGGGCTGGTTCCGCACCACGGAGATGGAGGCGTCGCCGTACTTCTTGTAGATCCGCACCGCGATGGACGTGGAGACGCCGACGCCCTGGAGGAAGACCATCACCTCCTTGATCGCCTTCTGCTCCTCCCACGCGGCGCCGATCATCCTCGTCCGCTTCGGCCCGAGCCCCGGCACCTCGATGAGCCGCTTCGGCTCCCGCTCGATGACGTCGAGCGTCTCGATCCCGAAGTGCTCCACGATCCGGTCGGCGATGCGCGGCCCGATCCCCTTGATCAGTCCGGAACCCAGATAGCGGCGGATGCCCTGGACGGTGGCCGGCAGGACGGTCGTGTAGTTCTCCACCGTGAACTGCTTGCCGTACTGCGGGTGCGACCCCCAGCGGCCCTCCATGCGCAGCGACTCCCCCGGCTGCGCGCCGAGCAGCGAGCCGACGACCGTGAGCAGCTCCCCGCCCCCGCGCCCGGTGTCGACCCGGGCCACCGTGTAGCCGCTCTCCTCATTGGCGTACGTGATCCGCTCGAGGACCCCTTCGACCACTGCTGGATTGGACATGCCCCGACGCTACCGGGCGGCTCGGACAGTCCGGCGGCCCTGTGGACAACTCCCGCCCGGTCCACGGACGACGAAGGGGCCCGGTCCGTGGACCGGGCCCCGAGCGCTCCCCCCGGCAGGGCTTCATGAATCCCCCCGGATGCCCCCGGAAGCCCTGACGCCACGTATGACACGCGTCGGGGCCGGAGGGTTGTACGCGTACGGGGACGGATTTCAGAGCACGTGGCGGACGTAGCGCCGGGCCGTCTCCTCCAGGACCTCCAGCCCGTCGCGGGCCCACAGCTCGTCGTTGAACAGTTCCACCTCGATCGGGCCCGTGTAGCCGGAGCCGTCGACCAGCTCGCGCCAGGCGCGCAGGTCGATGGAGCCGTCGCCGAGCGGGCCGCGGCCGTTGAGGACCCCTGCCGGGAGGGGGGTGGTCCAGTCGGCGAGCTGGAAGGAGTGGATGCGGCCCGCCGCGCCCGCGCGGGCGATGGCCGCCGGGGCGCGGTCGTCCCACCAGATGTGGTACGTGTCGACGACGACGCCCACCTGGGAGGCGGGGAAGGGCTCCGCCAGCGCGAGGGCCTGGTCGAGGGTGGAGACAACGCAGCGGTCGGCCGCGTACATGGGGTGCAGGGGCTCGATCGCGAGCCGGACGCCCCGGGAGGCGGCGTACGGGGCGAGTTCGGCGAGCGCGTCGGCGATGAGCGACCGGGCCGCGGGCAGGTCCTTGCTCCCGGGCGGGAGGCCGCCGGAGACCAGGACCAGGGTGTCGGTGCCGAGGGTCGCCGCCTCGTCGACGGCCGCGCGGTTGTCGTCCAGGTCGGCGGCGGTGGTGAAGAAGCCGCCCCGGCACAGCGTGGTGACGGTCAGCCCCGCGTCGCGGACGAGTTTCGCGGTGGCCTCCAGGCCGTACTCGGCGACCGGCTCGCGCCACAGGCCGACGCCGGGGACGCCGAGGCGGACGCAGGCCGCGGTGAGGTCCGGCAGCGACAACTGCCTGACGGTCATCTGGTTGATGCTGAAGCGGGCCAGATCGCTCACTGTTCGACTCCGTACACCGACAGCAGGGACTTCATACGGGACTCCGCCAGGGCCGGGTCGGGGAACAGGCCCAGTCCGTCGGCCAGTTCGTACGCCCGGGCGAGGTGCGGGAGCGAGCGGGCCGACTGGAGACCGCCGACCATCGTGAAGTGGTCCTGGTGGCCCGCCAGCCAGGCCAGGAACACCACGCCCGTCTTGTAGAAGCGGGTCGGCGCCTGGAAGAGGTGCCGGGACAGGGCGACGGTCGGGTCGAGAAGGGCGCGGAACCCGTCCTTGTCGCCGGTGTCCAGGACCCGTACCGCCTCGGCCGCCAGCGGGCCGAGCGGGTCGAAGATGCCCAGCAGGGCGTGGCTGAAGCCGTGCTCGTCGCCCTCGATCAGCTCGGGGTAGTGGAAGTCGTCGCCGGTGTAGCAGCGCACGCCCTCGGGAAGGCGGCGGCGCAGCTCGACCTCGCGCCGGGCGTCCAGCAGGGAAACCTTGATGCCGTCGACCTTGTCCGGGTGCTCGGCGACGACCTTCAGGAACGTGTCGGTGGCGACGTCCAGGTCGGCCGAGCCCCAGTAGCCCTCCAG
This sequence comes from Streptomyces sp. NPDC045701, assembly GCF_056432045.1. NCBI lineage: Bacteria > Bacillati > Actinomycetota > Actinomycetes > Kitasatosporales > Streptomycetaceae > Streptomyces > Streptomyces sp. NPDC045701. The sequence continues at coordinate 279,855 of NZ_JBWKJV010000002.1, forward strand.
AGCGGGGTCGAACATGGGGCCGAGCCAGTGGAGGACGACGGGTTCGCCCGCCTGGCGCAGGAGGTGGGTGTAGAGGGTCACGTAGTCGTCGGGGGACCGCGCGGCCTCCGCGAGGGCGCGGGAGGCCATGAGAACGGGCTGGGCGCCGCAGTCCTCGACGAGGGCCAGCTGCTCCTCGTACGCCGCGCGGACGGCGGCCAGGTCCGCCGGGGCGGTGAGCTGGTCCGTACCCACCCCGGCCGCGATCCGGCCGCCGGCCGCCTTCGCCTCGGCGGCCGAGCGGCGGATCAGTTCGGCGGCGCCCGCCCAGTCCAGGCCCATACCGCGCTGGGCGGTGTCCATCGCCTCGGCGACACCCAGTCCGTGGCCCCACAGGTGGTGGCGGAAGGCGAGGGTGGCGTCCCAGTCGACGGCCGCCGGGGAGTCGGGGGTGACGTCCGCGTAGGGGTCGGCCACCACGTGGGCGGCGGAGAAGACCGTACGGGAGGCGAGGCGCGCGCGTCCGGGGCGGTCAGCGGAACCGAAGACCGCCGGTTCGGTACGCGGCTCGTACGTGCCGTGCGGGAGCCGGATGGTCACAGCGACAGCTCCGGCACGTCGTAACGGCGGCCTTCGGCCGAGGACTTCAGGCCCAGCTCGGCGAGCTGCACACCGCGCGCGCCGGCCAGCAGGTCCCAGTGGTAGGGCTCGTCCAGCACGACGTGGCGCAGGAACAGCTCCCACTGGGCCTTGAAGCCGTTGTCGAACACGGTGTTGTCGGGGACCTCCTGCCACTGGTCGCGGAACGCCTCCGTGACCGGGATGTCGGGGTTCCAGACGGGCTTGGGGGTGGTGGAGCGGTGCTGGACGCGGCAGCCGCGCAGTCCGGCGACGGCGGAGCCGTGGGTGCCGTCGACCTGGAACTCGACCAGTTCGTCGCGGTGGACGCGCACCGCCCAGGAGGAGTTGATCTGGGCGACGGCGCCGCTCGCCAGCTGGAAGATGCCGTACGCGGCGTCGTCGGCGGTTGCGGCGTACGGCTTGCCGTCCTCGTCCCAGCGCTGCGGGATGTGGGTGGTGACGTGGGCGGTGACTCCGGTGACGCGGCCGAACAGTTCGTGGAGCACGTACTCCCAGTGCGGGAACATGTCGACGACGATGCCGCCGCCGTCCTCGGCGCGGTAGTTCCAGGAGGGGCGCTGAGCCTCCTGCCAGTCGCCCTCGAAGACCCAGTAACCGAACTCGCCGCGCACGGAGAGGATCTCGCCGAAGAAGCCGCCGTCGATGAGGCGCTTCAGCTTGACCAGGCCCGGCAGGAAGATCTTGTCCTGGACGACGCCGTGCTTGACACCCGCGGCGCGGGCGAGGCGGGCGAGTTCCAGGGCCCCTTCGGTGTCGGTGGCCGTGGGCTTCTCGGTGTAGATGTGCTTTCCGGCGGCGATCGCCCGGGTGAGGGCGTCGACGCGGGCGGAGGTCACCTGGGCGTCGAAGTAGATCTCCGTGGTCTCGTCGGCGAGGACGGCGTCGAGGTCGGTCGACCACTCGGTCAGCCCGTGGCGGTCGGCGAGTGCGCGCAGGGCGTGCTCGCGGCGGCCGACCAGGACGGGTTCGGGCCACAGGACCTGGCCGTCGCCGAGGTCCAGGCCGCCCTGGTCGCGGATCGCGAGGATCGACCGCACCAGGTGCTGCCGGTACCCCATCCGGCCCGTGACGCCGTTCATGGCGATCCGCACGGTTCTGCGTGTCACGAAGATCCTCCAAGTGTGGTCGCGAGGTCGCCCGCCGGTACCGGAGTCATGCCCGCACACCGCCGTAGCAAGCGCTTTCTATCGGTGATGACGCTAGCCTGCCGACAGCGGCCGGTACAAGGGCCCGGCCCGACTCTCCTCGGAGGAACGCGATGACAGTCACCCTGGCCGATGTGGCGGCGCGCGCCCGGGTGTCCCCGGCCACCGTCTCCCGCGTCCTCAACGGCAACTACCCGGTCGCGGCCTCCACCCGCGAGCGGGTGCTGCGCGCGGTCGACGAGCTGGACTACGTGCTCAACGGACCCGCCAGCGCGCTCGCCGCCGCCACCTCCGACCTGGTCGGCGTCCTCGTCAACGACATAGCCGACCCGTTCTTCGGGATCATGGCCGGGGCGGCGCAGCACGCGATGGGGGAGGGCGCGCCGGGCCGGGCGGGCGGCGAGAAGCTCGCCGTCGTCTGCAACACCGGCGGCTCCCCAGAGCGCGAACTGACCTACCTGACCCTGCTCCAGCGCCAGCGCGCCGCCGCCGTGGTCCTGACCGGCGGGGCGGTCGAGGACCCGGACCACATCGCGGCGATGGCGGTGAAGCTGGCCAAGCTGGCGGACGCAGGTACGCGGGTGGTGCTGTGCGGGCGCCCACCCGTGCCCGCGGCGGGCGAGGCGGTCACCGCCGCGCTGACTTTCGACAACCGGGGCGGCGGGAAGCGGCTGACGGAGCACCTGCTGACGCTGGGCCACCGGCGGATCGGGTACATCGCCGGCCCGGCCGAGCGCACCACCACCCGCCACCGCCTGGAGGGCCACCGCGCCGCGATGGAGGCGGCCGGGCTGGGCGGCGAGGGCCTGGACCGGCTCACCGTGCACGGGCGCTACGACCGGCGCTCCGGGTACGACGCGACGCTGGAGCTGCTGCGGCGGGAACCGCGCCTGACCGCGGTGGTCGCGGCCAACGACACGGTCGCGCTGGGCGCCTGCGCCGCGCTGCGGGACCGGGGGCTGCGCATCCCGGACGACATCTCCGTGGCGGGCTTCGATGACCTGCCGTTCTCCGTCGACGCGGTGCCCGCGCTCACCACCGTACGGCTGCCGCTGCACGAGGCGGGGGCGCGGGCCGGGCGGCTGGCGACCGGTACGGAGGCCCCGCCGCCGGGCGGTATCGCCACGATCGGCGGGGACCTCATGGTGCGCGCGTCCACCGGGCGGCCCGCCTCGTGAACGACGGCGGGCGGCCCGCCCCGTAACGGCGGCGCGCCCGGCGCCCGGCGGGCCCACCCACGTGCCGGGCGCAACCCTGGTGGCCGGGAGCCGGGCCGTGCGTACGGGGCGGACCTGGTGGGCCAGGACCGGCGACTGTCGTTGCGCGGGCCATGAGGGAGCGTCCGCGGGGTACGTTCCCCGGAGTCCGAGTCCGAGTCCGACCGGACCCCGCCCCCGCCGCACGAAGGAGCTCCAGACCGTGAAGTACGCCTTCTCCACCCTCGGCGTCCCCGGGATGCCGGTCCCCGACGTCGCCCGCCTCGCCGCCGAGAGCGGCTACCAGGGCGTGGAGCTGCGCGCCCACCCCGAGGAGCCGGTGCACCCGGGGCTGGTGGCGCACGAGCGGCGCGCCGTGGCCGAGGAGTTCGCACGGGCGGGCGTCGAGATCCTGACGGTCGCCGGGTACGCCCGGGTCGCGGAGGCCGGTGACGACGAGCCCGTGTACGAGGAGCTGCACCGGCTCCTGTACCTCGCCGCCGACCTGGGCGCGTCGTACGTCCGGGTGTTCCCGGGCGGCGGCGAGCAGGACCCGGCGGAGGCGGACGCCACGGCGGCCCGGCGGCTGGGCGCGGCGGCGGAGGTCGCGGCGGACCTGGGCGTACGGATCCTGGTGGAGACCCATGACTCGCACCCCGCCGGCGCGGACGTGGCCAGGATCGTGGGCGCGGTCGGCCACAAGCACGTGGGCGCGCTGTGGGACGTGATGCACCCCTGGAGGGCCGGTGAGGCCCCGTCGGCGACGCACGCGGTGCTGGCGCCGTACCTGGGGTACGTGCAGGTCAAGGACGTCGCCTCGGCGGAGGACGCCACACCGCTGCCCCTGGGCGCCGGGGTGCTGCCGCTCGCGGAGTGCCTGGCGCTGGTGGGCGGCGGGGACGGCGAGGCGTGGGTCTGCTGGGAGTACGAGAAGCGGTGGTACCCCGAGGCCGCCGAGCTGCCGCCGCTGCTGGCGGCGGGGCGGGAGCACCTGGCCCGGCTCGCCTAGCCGGGATCGCCCGGCCGGGACCGCCGGCCCGGGTTCGCCCGGCGGGGTGCCGGCCGCCCGTGGCGTTCGGGCGGGCTCCGGGCGACACGTGGCCGGACGGGCCGGGACACGGGCCGAGGGGTGTGAACCTGTGCCGTGGGGTCCCCGCCGAACCGGCCGGGGCTCGCCCGGCCTCGCCCGAAAGGGGTTCCCTCCATGGTGTCCAGACGCGCTCTCGTACGCGCCGGCGGCCTGACCGCCGCCGTGTGGACGCTGAGCGGCCGGCAGCGGCTCGCCCTGGCGATGACGCGGGAGCCTCCGCCGTCCGGGGATCACATCCCCGCCACCGAGCTGGGCGGCGCGGCGGCCTGTACGGTGCCTTCCGGCCACGACCCGGAGGTGATCAGGACCGTGTACCGGGTGGGCGTCGAGCTGGGCGTCAACGACAAGGTCATGCTCGCCGGCTTCGAGGCCGGGTGGGTCGAGTCGCACATGAACAACCTCGACTGCGGCCACCTCGACTCGGTCGGGGTCTTCCAGCAGCGCCCGAGCCAGGGCTGGGGCACCCGCGAGCAGTGCATGGACGTGACGTACGCGTCCCACTCGTTCTTCACCCGGGCCGTCGAGACCGACCGCGCGCACCCCGAGTGGACGGCCGGTCAGGTCGCGCAGGGTGTGCAGCGGTCCGCCTTCCCCGAGCGGTACGACCAGGCGGAGGCCAAGGCCCGCGCGCTCCTCGAAGAGGCACGGACGAGTGCCGGCGACCCGGCGACGGCGGCACCGGAGACGGCGACCCCCGGAGCGGCGACCCCCGCGATCCCCACGCCGGCCGCCCCCGGAGCGGCGACCCCCGTGCCCCCCACGCCGGCCGCCCCCGGGACAGCGGCACCGGAGACGTGGGACGACGCCCTGCGGGGGACATGGCCGCCCGCCGACTCCACCGCCCGCCCCGGGAACTGAACCCCGCAGGGGGCCCGGAGGGGCCCCGGAGGGGGCCCGCCGCCCCGCCCCTTTCCCGGCGCGGGGCGCGCAGGTCCTTGACCTGGCAGTTACTTTCCGGCTATGCGTGACTCCTTGGAAGTTTCCTTCATCCGCATGGCCGGAAGGAGCACCGATGCACCACCGGGCCACCGCCACCACCCCCTCCAGACGCACCCTCCTGACCGTCACGGCCGCCGCCGCGGCCGCCGCCGTCACCGGGACGGCCGCCCCCGCCGGGGCGGCCTCCGACGAGCGCCGCCTCGAACGGCTCCTCTCCCGCATGAGCCTGGAGGAGAAGGTCGGCCAGCTCTTCGTCATGCGGGTGTACGGGCACTCCGCCACCGACCCCGACCAGGCCGACGCCGACGCCAACCTCAAGGAGATCGGCGTCCGCACCGCCGCCGAACTGGTCACGAGGTACCACGTCGGCGGCATCATCTACTTTTCTTGGGCGCACAACACCCGCGACCCGCACCAGATCGCCGACCTGTCCAACGGCATCCAGCGCGCCGCGCTCGGCCGGTCCACCCCCGTACCGGTCCTCATCTCCATCGACCAGGAGCACGGCATCGTCGCCCGGATAGGGGAACCGGCCACGCTCATGCCGGGCGCGATGGCGCTCGGCGCGGGCGGCTCGCGCTCCGACGCCCGGCGCGCCGCCCACCTGGCGGGCACCGAGCTGGCGGCCATGGGCATCCGGCAGAACTACGCGCCGGTCGCCGACGTCAACGTCAACCCGGCCAACCCGGTCATCGGCGTACGCTCCTTCGGCTCCGACCCGAGGGCCGTCGCCGGGATGGTCGCCGCGCAGGTGAGCGGATACCAGCGGGCGGGCGTCGCCGCCACCTCCAAGCACTTCCCCGGGCACGGCGACACCTCCGTCGACAGCCACTACGGCCTGCCGACCATCACCCACACCCGCGAGCAGTGGCGGACGCTCGACGCCCCGCCGTTCCGCGCCGCCATCGCCGCCGGAATCGACTCGATCATGACGGCGCACATCGTGGTCCCCGCGCTCGACCCCGCCGAGGACCCGGCCACCCTCTCCCGCCCGATCCTCACCGGCATCCTGCGGGAGCAGTTGGGGTACGACGGCGTCGTCGTGACCGACTCGCTCGGCATGGAGGGAGTGCGCACCAAGTACGGCGACGACCGCGTCCCCGTCCTCGCCCTGAAGGCGGGCTGCGACCAGCTGCTCAATCCGCCGAAGCTGGACGTGGCGTGGAACGCCGTCCTCAAGGCCGTACGGAGCGGGGAGATCAGCGAGGCCCGGATCGATGAATCGATTCGCCGCGTCCTGCGGCTGAAGGCGAAACTGGGGCTCTTCCACGAGCCCTACGTCACCCACGACACCGTCGACCGCACCGTCGGCACCCGGCCGCACCTGGCCACCGCCGACCGGATCGCCGAGCGGACCACCACCCTGCTGCTGAACGACGGCGGGCTGCTCCCGCTCCGCAGCGCCGACCGGCCGAACCTCCTGGTCGTCGGGGCCGACGCCGCCTCGCCCTCCGGGACGACCGGCCCGCCGACCGCCACCCTGGCCGGCGCCCTCACCGAACTCGGCTTCACCACCACGGTGCTGCCGACCGGTACGGCCCCGACCGCCGCGCGGATCGACGAGGCGGTGGCGGCGGCGGCCGGCAAGGACGCCGTGATCGTCGCGACGTACAACGTCACGGCGACGAGCAGCCAGCGCACGCTGGTGTCCCGGCTCGCCGCCACCGGTGTCCCCGTCGTCACGGTCGCCATCCGCAACCCGTACGACATCGCCCGCCTCACCGGTCAGCGCGCCACGCTCGCCACCTACTCCTGGACGGACGTCGAACTGCGCGCCGCCGCCCGGGTCATCGCGGGCGAGGCCCGGCCGGAAGGGCGGCTGCCCGTGCCCGTGCAGCGCGCGGACGATCCGGCCCGGGTGCTCTACCCGGTGGGCCACGGCCTGAACTACCGGTAACGCCGGTGGGCCGCGCGCGCCGCCCGTGAGCGGTGCGCGCGGTCCCCGTACGCCCTACGGGCGCAGCGTCATCTCACGCCGCAGCTCCTGCTTGTCCAGGCGCGGGTCGTACGTGGTCAGCGGCGCCGCGCGCCGCGGATCGGCCGCCTCGACACCCGCCCAGGCCAGGATGCGGGCCGTGGCCTTCGTCCGCTCGGCCTCGATGAGGCCCGCGACGTTGGCGCCGTGGTTGGCGCCCGGCGCGGTCATCACATAGGAGTCCCGGGCGCCCTTGTCGACGCGGAACTTCTCGCTGCCCCAGGGGTCGTTGCCGCCGTACACGAAGAGCATGCCGCGCCCCTGGGTGCGGACCCAGGTGTCGACGTCGCGCATCACCCACGGCTTGAACCGCATGGGGATGTCCCGGGGCACGAAGTTGCGGGCGGGCTGGTAGCCGTACCGGGTCAGGCCGTCGAGGTGGGGCATCCGCATGCTCGGCGAACCGAGTTCGGTGGCGGCCTGGTAGTAGTACGGGGTGTACGGCTCCAGGCCCTGGTCGCTGTAGAAGGACCAGCCGGAGTACGTGTCGATGGTCTCGTACACGGCCTGGTCGGTGGCGGTGGCCGCGTCCGGGACGGAGGCGCAGTCGGCCTCGGTGTGGTACTGCCAGAAGCCCCAGACGAAGTCCAGGACGACCGCCTCGTACGCCTTGTCGAGGCTGCCGACCGTGGTGAAGGTGGCGCCCTCGGCCTCGGCCTGGGCGCGGAACCTCTCCTGGAGTGGCGCGCGGCGGACCAGGGCCTCGCGCTGGAGCGCGTTCAGCCGGTCGCGGCACTCCTGGGTGGAGACGGTCGCGAAGAACCGGTCGTAGGCCGAGTCCTCCTTCTCCACCACGTCGTTGGGGGCGACGTACGCGACGACGCCGTCCATGTCACGGGGGTAGAAGCGCTCGTAGTAGGTGGCGGTCATGCCGCCCTTCGAGGCGCCGGTGGCGAGCCACTTCCGGTCGTAGATCCGCTTCAGCGCGGTGAAGATCCGGTGCTGGTCGGAGGCCGCCTGCCAGATGTCCAGCTTCGACCAGTCGGCGGGCTGGGGGCGGGAGGGGGTGAAGAAGCGGTACTCCAGGGAGACCTGGTTGCCGTCCACGATCCGCGTCGGCTCGGCCCGCCCGGGGCGGGTGCTGACGGCGTATCCGCTGGTGTGGAAGACGGTGGGGCGGGCGGTGTCCTTGTGCAGCAGGGTGAGCCGCTGCTGGAAGGTGCCCTTGGAGCGGTCACGGTGGTCGACCGGCTGGGTGTAGGTGAGGACGAAGTAGCGATAGCCCGGGTAGGGCTTCTCCTCGACCAGGGCCATCCCGGGGATCGCCAGGATGCGGTCCTTGATATCGGTGGTCGTGCCGCTGCCGTCGGAGCCGGCGGCGGTTGCCGTGCCGGCCGCGCTCACGGTGCCTATGAGCACCATGAGGGACAGCAGCCATCTGAGCGCCTTGCGCATTCACCCTCCACGTGGGTTTGCGGTGGTCGCCGCGAACCTAGTGGGGCCAACGTGGTTGCCGCCACCCCTTGTTGGGCCGGGTCAGCAGAGGATCCAGCCCGTGGAGGCGCCCCGGCCCGCCACGGCGCCGGAGGCCCGGACGCAGCGGTTGAGGGCGTGCACGGTGACGGGCCCGGCCTGGCGGGTGAACGCGCCCGCGTCGACCGCGGCCCGGCCGCCGCGCGGCTGGACGGACACCGACATGGCGCGGCGGGCGCCGGGCTTCTTGGCGACGGTGACGGCGCAGGCGTACTGGCGGTTCTTGTACACGCGCAGCTCACCGGTGGCGAAGGTCATCGTCTTGACGAGCCGTCCCGGGCAGGCGGTGGCCGCCGCGTCGGCGCGTGGGGTGCCCGGCCCGGCGAGGACGAGGAAACCCGCGGCCACCAGCACCGCGAGCACCTGCGTGCACAGTCGTCTTGTCCTGGTAGCGGCCACCTCGTCGAACACACTTGCTCCTCTTCGCCCGATGAGCGTACGTGCGTACGACGCACGGTAGCGCCGAACGGTTGCCCCGAGCCGGGCCCACCCCCGTGTCCCGCCGCCCCGGACCCGGGACCCCGCCGCGCCCGTCCGCGCCCGGACACTCCTCAGGCCGTCGCCGCGGGCGCTCCGGCAGGCTCCTCGCCGATGAAGGTGCGCCACAGCTCCGCGTACCGGCCGCCGCGGGCCAGCAGCTCCTCGTGGCTGCCGTCCTCGGCGACGCGACCGCGGTCCATGACGACCACCCGGTCGGCGCGGGCCGCCGTGGTGAGCCGGTGGGCGACCACCAGGGTGGTGCGGCGGCCGGCGAGACGGTCGGTGGCGGCGTTGACCTGAGCCTCGGTGGCGAGGTCCAGCGCGGCGGTGGCCTCGTCGAGCAGCAGGACGTCGGGGTCGACGAGCTCGGCGCGCGCCAGGGCGATCAGCTGGCGCTGGCCCGCCGACAGGTTCCGGCCGCGCTCGGCGACCTCGTGCAGGTACCCGCCGTCCAGCGTGGCGATCATGTCGTGGGCGCCGACCGCCCGGGCAGCCGCCTCCACCTGCGCGTCGGTCGCGTCGGGGCGCCCGTACGCGATGGCGTCGCGGACGGTGCCGGCGAAGAGGTACGCCTCCTGGGGCACCACGCCGAGGCGGTGCCGGTACGCGGTGAGGTCCAGGTCCCGCAGGTCGGTGCCGTCCGCGGTGACCCGGCCGGACGTCGGGTCGTAGAACCGGGCGACCAGCTTGACCAGCGTCGACTTGCCGGCGCCCGTCTCGCCGACGAAGGCGACGGTCTGCCCGGCCGGGATGCGCAGGTCCACACCGCTCAGCGCGGTCTCGTCGTCCTTGTACGCGAACGACACGTTCTCGAAGGCGATCTCCCCCCACAGCGAGGGCACCGGCAGCGGCTTCGCCGGGGCGGCCGTGGACGTCTTCTCCCGCAGCAGCTCCTGCATCCGCCCCAGCGACACGGCCGCCTGCTGGTAGCCGTCGAAGACCTGCGACAGCTGCTGCACGGGCGCGAAGAACAGGTCGATGTACAGCAGGTACGCGACGAGGGCGCCGGTCGTCAGCGTCCCGGCCTCCACCCGCCCGGCGCCCACGATCAGCACCGCCGCCGCGGCCACCGACGACAGCAGCTGCACGAACGGGAAGTAGACGGAGATCAGCCACTGGCCGCGCACCCGCGCCGCCCGGTACGCCTCGCTGCGCGCCGCGAACCGCTCCGCGCCGGACCGCTCGCGCCGGAACGCCTGCACGATCCGCAGCCCGGACACCGACTCCTGGAGGTCGCCGTTGACGACGCTGATGCGCTCCCGGGCCAGCTCGTACGCCTTCACGCTGGACCGGCGGAAGAAGACGGTGCCGGCCACCAGCACCGGCAGCGTCGCGAAGACGACCAGCGCCAGCTGCACGTCGATCACCACGAGCGCGATCATGATGCCGAAGAAGGTCACCAGCGACACGAACGCCGTCACCAGGCCGGTCTGGAGGAACGTCGAGAGGGCGTCCACGTCCGTGGTCATCCGGGTCATGATCCGCCCGGTCAGTTCCCGCTCGTAGTAGTCGAGCCCGAGGCGCTGGAGCTGGGCGAAGATCTTCAGGCGCAGCGCGTACAGCACCCGCTCGCCGGTGCGGCCGGTCATCCTGATCTCACCGGTCTGCGCGACCCACTGCACCAGCACGGTCGCCAGTGCCAGCCCGGACGCCGCCCACACCGCGCCCAGCGCGGCCTGCTCGACGCCCTCGTCGATGCCGTGCCGGATCAGGATCGGCAGCAGCAGCCCCATGCCCGCGTCGACGGCGACGAGCCCCAGGCTGACCAGCAGCACCGCCCCGAAGCCGCGCAGCAGCCGGCGCAGCCCGTACGAGTCCTCGGGCGCGACCGCCCGCGCCTCGTCGACGGCCGGGGTGTCGGTCGCCGGCGGCAGCGCCTCGACCTGGGCGAGGAGCTCGGGCGTGGCGCCGGGCGCCGCGGACTCGGCGACCGGCTCGCCGCGCTCCCACAGGGCGGGCGTGATGCCCCGCTCCGCGTCGAACTCGGCGTCCAGCTCCTCCCGTACCGAACGGTCCTCGGGCAGGTCCAGGGGCACGGCGTGGCCGGGCGAGACGCCGCCCAGCTCGTCGGGGTCGGTCAGCAGCCGGCGGTAGAGCGCCGAGCGCCGCTCCAGCTCCTCGTGGGTGCCGATGTCGGACAGCCGCCCCTCGTCGAGGACGGCGATCCGGTCGGCGAGGTTCAGGGTGGAGCGGCGGTGGGCGATGAGCAGGGTGGTGCGGCCGGCCATGACGGACCGCAGCGCCTCGTGGATCTCGTGCTCGACGCGGGCGTCGACGGCCGAGGTGGCGTCGTCGAGGACCAGCAGCCGGGGGTCGGTGAGGATGGCGCGGGCGAGCGCGATGCGCTGGCGCTGGCCGCCGGACAGGGTCAGGCCGTGCTCGCCGACCGTCGTGTCGTAGCCGTCCGGCAGGTCGCTGATGAACCCGTCGGCCTGTGCGGCCCGGGCGGCGGCGCGTACCTCCTCGTCGGTCGCCCCGGGCCTGCCGTACGCGATGTTGGAGCGGACCGTGTCGGAGAAGAGGAAGCTGTCCTCCGGTACGAGGCCGATGGCGGCCCTGAGCGAGTCCATGGTGAGCTCGCGGACGTCGTGCCCGCCGACCAGGACGGCGCCGTGCGTCACGTCGTAGAAGCGCGGCAGGAGCAGCGAGACGGTCGACTTGCCGCTGCCCGAGGAGCCGACGACGGCGACGGTCTCGCCGGGGCGGATCTCCAGCGAGAAGCCGTCGAGGACGGGCCGCCCGTCCTCGTACGCGAACGACACGTCGTCGAACTCGACGCTCGCCGGGGCGTCGGCCGGCAGGGTCTTGGTGCCGTCCTCGATCACCGGCTCGGTGTCGATCAGCTCCAGGACGCGCTCGACGCCCGCGCGGGCCTGCTGGCCGACGGTGAGGACCATGGCGAGCATCCGGACCGGGCCGACGAGCTGGGCGAGGTAGGTGGAGAAGGCGACGAACGTGCCGAGGGTGATCTGCCCCCGGGTGGCGAGCCAGCCGCCGAGGGCCAGCATGGCGACCTGCCCGAGCGCGGGCACGGCCTGGAGCGCCGGGGTGTAGCGGCTGTTCAGCTTGACCGTGCGCAGCCGGCCGGCGAACAGCTTGCGGCTCGCCTCGCGGATCTTGCCGGTCTCCTGGTCCTCCTGGCCGAAGCCCTTGACCACCCGTACGCCGGTCACGGCCCCGTCGACGACGCCCGCGACGTGCGCGGCCCGGGCCTGCGCGTACCAGGTGGCGGGGTGCAGCCGGGTGCGGCTGCGCTTGGCGATGAACCACAGGGCGGGGGCGACGGCGAGCGCGACGAGGGTGAGCGGCAGCGACAGCCACGCCATGATCACGAGGGAGATCAGGAAGAGCATGAAGTTCCCGATGGTCATCGGGAGCATGAAGAGCAGGCCCTGGATCAGCTGGAGGTCGCTGGTGGCGCGTCCGACGACCTGCCCGGTGGACAGCTCGTCCTGCCGCCGCCCGTCGAGCCGGGTGATCGTCCCGTACATCTCGGTGCGCAGGTCGTGCTGCACGTCGAGGGCGAGGCGGCCGCCGTAGTAGCGGCGGATGTAGGTCAGTACGTAGACGGCGACCGCGGAGGCGATCAGGAGCCCGGTCCAGACGGTGACCGAGCGCGTCCCGTCCCCGATGACGTCGTCGATGACGACCTTGGTGATCAGCGGGACGAGGGCCATCACGGCCATGCCCGCGAGGGACGAGCCGAGCGCGAGCACCACATTGCGCCGGTACCGCCAGGCGTACCCGGACAGCCGTCGTGCCCATCCCTGCTCTGCCGCCGCCACGTGGTGCCTCCCGTTGGAACCGGTGATCGAGCCGATGATCTGATCTACCGGAAGGCACCAACGCGGGCGGGAACGGATTTCATCCCTCCGCCATGATCGGCCCTTGGTCCTAGGACCGCGGTCGGGCCCGGGTCGGGCCGGCGGGCCCGGCCGGCCGGGGCCGGGGGCCGGTCGGCCGGGCCGGGGTCAGCGGGCGGCGCTCACCAGGTCCTGCGCGGCCCGGCCGGGCACGGCCGGGACGGCCTCCTGCGGGACGGCGGGCGGGACGAAGGAGTCGCTCCGGGCGGCCGTGGGGTTCAGGTCGGCGTGGACGACGCGGGCGACGGCCTGGATGGTGTTGATGCCGTCCTGCATCGTCGCGTTGTCGTGCGTGAGCACCGTGATCTGGTAGTTGTGCGCGGTGCCGGTGAAGGCGCCGATGGAGTGCACCCGCCAGCCGTGGGTGGCGCGGGGCAGCCAGCCGTTCTTCACGTGGATCTTGGCGGTGGCGGGCGCGCCGGCCGGGGTGCCCCAGCGTTGCGAGGCGACGACGGCGTTCATCAGCTGGAGGATGTACGCGCGCGAGGCGTCGGTGAGGACGGCGTTCTTCGCGGTGATCAGCGCCAGCAGCTTCTGCTGGTCCCGGGCGGTGATCTGGGTGAGCCCCCAGTAGCCGCCGGAGCCCGGGACGGTCTTCGTCATGCCGGCCGCCGTGAGGAAGCCCTTGACCTTGGTGACCCCGAGCTGCTTCCACAGCGCGCTGGTGGCGTCGTTGTCCGACTTGGTGATCATGGCGGTGGCGCGGGACTTCTCGGTCGAGGTCAGGGCCCGGCCGGTCTTCTGCGCGTCCCACAGAAGCGTGGCGAGGACGGTCGCCTTGACCACGCTGGCGGAGTCGTACTGCGTGTCGGGCCTCAGCACGCAGCTCGTCTTCGTGATCCGGTCGTTCACCAGGATCGCGGTCGTGGACTTACGGCCGGCGAGGGCGGCGGTGATGTCCTTGACCAGCTTGGCGGCGAGGCCCGCCTTCTGGGAGGTGCACGCCACGGCCGGCGTCGCGGCGGTGGCGGGAGTGACGGTGGCGGCGGTCGGCAGGAGCACCCCGAGGGCGACCGCGGCGCACACGGCCCCGCGCCCGCGGCGGGATATGGAAAGTCTGTTCACGCATTCGATGACTCGGCAGTGCACGAAAAGTTGTACGCGCGGGGCTCACCAGTTCGACGAATCCCGCGCGACTCCCGTCACATGTCGTCACCTGTGGGTCGGGGCGAACATCCTCAGCAGGGCCGGCAGGACGACCACGGAAGGGCCCGGCCGGGCAAGGGACTTGGCGAGGTCCTCGCGCAGCGCCTCCGGGGTCGTACGGACCGCCGGGACGTCGAACGACTCGGCGAGCGCCACGAAGTCCGGGCGGCCCAGCTCGGTGCCCGTGGCCTCGCCGTAGGCGTCGCTCATGTACTCGCGGAGGATGCCGTACCCGCCGTCGTCGACGATCAGCCACGTGACGTTCAGCCCGTGCTGCCGGGCCGTGGCCAGCTCGGCGATCCCGTACATGGCGCCGCCGTCCCCGGAGACCGCCAGCACGGGTGTGGAGGGGTCGGCCGCCGCCGCGCCGAGCGCTGCGGGGAAGGCGTAGCCGAGGCCGCCGGCGCCCTGGGCGGAGTGCATGGTGTTGGGGCGGCGCGCGTCGAAGGCGGACCAGGCCCAGTACGCGAGGATCGTCATGTCCCAGAAGCTGGGCGCCGCGTCCGGCAGGGCCTCCCGCACGGCGGCGAGGACCCGCTCCTCCAACGCCAGGTCCTGGCCGTCGATCCGCTCCCGGACCCTGGCCAGGACGGTGCGCACCCGTTCGGCGGCGGTGGCGTCCTCGCGGGGCGGCACCGTCTCCAGGAGCGCGGACAGCGCCAGACGGGCGTCGGCGTGGATCCCGAGGGCCGGGTGGTTGGACTCCAGCTTGCCGAGGTCGGCCTCGATCTGGATCACCCGGCCGCGCGGGGCGAAGGTGTGGTAGTTCGAGGACAGCTCGCCGAGCCCCGAGCCGACCACGAGGAGCACGTCCGCGTCCTCCAGGAACTCGGTGGTGTGCCGGTCCTCCAGCCACGACCGCAGCGACAGCGGGTGCTCCCAGGGGAACGCGCCCTTGCCGCCGAAGGTCGTCACGACGGGCGCGTCGAGCCGCTCCGCCAGGGCCAGCAGCTTGCCGGACGCGTCGGAGCGCACGACCCCGCCACCGGCGACGATCGCGGGCCGCTCCGCGTTCGCCAGCAGGTGCGCGGCGACGGCGGTCAGCTCGGGGCGGGGCGCGAGCTCCTTGGGGAAGGCGTCCACGGGCGTCACCACCGGCAGGGAGGCCGGCGCCGCCAGCACGTCCTGCGGGATCTCCACCCACACCGGACCGTGCGGCGCGGTCAGCGCGGACTCCCAGGCGGCGGCGATCGCGGACGGGATCTGCGACTGGGTGCGCACGGTGTGCACGGACTTCACGACGTCACGGAACGACGCCCGCTGGTCGCGCAGCTCGTGCAGGTGACCGTGGCGTCCACCGCCCAGCCCGGCGACCGGGACCTGGCCGGCGATCGCCAGGACGGGCGCACTGGCGGCGGCCGCCTCCTGGAGCGCGGGCAGCGACATCAGGGCGCCCGGACCGGCCGACAGCAGGAGCGGGGCGACCTCGCCGGTGATCCGGCCGTAGGCGTCGGCGGCGAAGCCCGCGTTGCTCTCCACGCGCAGGCCCACGTACCGGAGCCTCGACCGGCGCAGCGCGTCGAACACGGCGAGCACGTGCTGGCCGGGCAGCCCGAAGACCGTGGTGGCCCCCAGCCCGGCCAGCGTCTCGACGACGAGGTCCCCGCCGGTGCGCCCGGCCGGCGGGTTCAGCGCGGCCTCCGTCTGCGCGGCGGTGGGCCGCAGCACGAGGTCGTGGTCGTGGGTCACTGTTCTCCCCTTTTTCCGAGGGCTCGGTTCGCCTCCGGGACACACTCGCCGTTCCGTACCGGGTGCGGGCCGCGAGGACCGCCGCACCCGGCCGACGGCCGGAGACGGGCCCGGAGGGGCCACGGCCCCGCCACTCACCGTCGGCAGCCGCCCCCGCGCAGGTTACTTCGCGGACTGCTCCGCGCCTGCGGCGCGCTGCGCGGCGATCTGGCGGGACATGATCGTCGTCAGCTCGTACGCCGTGTGCGACGCGGCCACCGAGGTGATCTCGGCGTGGTCGTACGCCGGGGCGACCTCGACGACGTCGGCGGAGACCAGGTTGCAGGACGCCAGGCCCCGCAGGATCTCCAGCAGCTCGCGGGAGGTCATGCCGCCCGCCTCGGGGGTGCCGGTGCCGGGGGCGTGGGCCGGGTCGAGGCAGTCGATGTCGATGGAGATGTACAGCGGGCGGTCGCCGATGCGCTGGCGGAGCTGGTCGGCCACCTCGTCGGCGCCGCGCCGGTAGACGTCGGCCGAGGTGACGATGCCGAAGCCCATCTTCTCGTCGTCGGTCAGGTCCTGCTTGCCGTACAGCGGGCCGCGCGTACCGACGTGGGACAGCGCCTCGGTGTCGAGGATGCCCTCCTCGACGGCGCGGCGGAACGGGGTGCCGTGGGTGTACTCGGCGCCGAAGTAGGTGTCCCAGGTGTCGAGGTGGGCGTCGAAGTGGAGCAGGGCGACCGGGCCGTGCTTCTTGGCGACCGAGCGCAGCAGCGGCAGGGCGATGGTGTGGTCGCCGCCCAGGGTCATCAGGCGGGCGCCGGTGCCGAGGAGGTCGTCGGCGGCGGCCTCCACCGTCTCCACGGCCTCGTTGATGTTGAACGGGTTCACGGCGATGTCGCCGCCGTCCGCGACCTGCGCGAGCGCGAAGGGGGACGCGTCCTGCGCCGGGTTGTAGGGGCGCAGGAGGCGAGACGCCTCGCGGATGGCGTTGCCGCCGAAGCGGGCACCGGGGCGGTAGGAGACGCCCGAGTCGAAGGGCACACCGACGACGGCGACATCGGCGGTGCCGACCTCGTCGAGGCGCGGCAGCCGCGCGAACGTCGCCGGTCCGGCGTACCGCGGGACGCGGGACGAGTCGATGGGGCCGCGCGGCGTCTCGGGGGTGCTGCTCATGATCGGTTGGCCTTCTTTCGGTCGTCAGGTGGCGCTGTGTCCGGGTATGCGCTGCTTCGAGTGCGCATGGCCGGTCGGGATGACAGTAAGTGGCCGGGGCGCGGCGTTGAAGTGTACGTTTCCTCCATTGTTCGCGCTTCGGATGGAGGAAGCGTCCATGACGGAGTCCGTCGCCGGGCCGGTGCCCGCCCCACCGGCGCCCCCGGTCCCGCTGAGCGCGCTGCTCTCCCGTGAGGACCTGGGCCTGCGGCTGCTCGCGGGGTCGCCCGGGACCGACGTCCACTGGGTGCACACCTCCGAGATGGCCGACCCCTACCCGTACCTGCTGGGCGGTGAGCTGCTGATGACGGCGGGCGTGCAGCTCACGGACCCGGAGCGGTACGTCGCGCGGGTGGTCGAGGCGGGGGCGGCGGCGCTGGGCTTCGGAGTGACCCCGGTGTACGACAGGGTGCCGGAGGGCCTGGTCGCGGCCTGCGCCCGGCACGGGCTGCCGCTGCTGGAGGTGCCGCCGAGGACGCCGTTCGCGGCGGTGGGGCGCGCGGTGTGGCGCCTCATGGCGGAGGCCCGGCACCGGGAGCTGCGCCGTGTGACGGACGCCCAGCAGGCGCTCGCCACCGCCGCGGCCCGCCCCGACCCGGTGCCCGCCGTGCTGCGCGCGCTGGCCTCCCGGCTGGCGGGGCGGGCCGCGCTGTACGCGCCGGACGGCTCGGAGCGGGCGGCGGCCGGCCGGGCCGTGGAGCCGGCGGCGCTGGAGGCCCTGGCCCGCCTGGTGCGAATCCTGCGCACCGGCGGCCGCCCCGCCTCGGCGGCCGACACCGCGGGCGGCGCCCACCTCGCCGCATACGCCCTCGGCGGCGGCCAAGGGCTCGCGCTGGGCCTCGCCTCGGGGCGCCGGGAGGCGGGCGACCACACCATCGCGGGCGTCGCGGTGGTCCTCCTGTCGCTGCTCACCGCCCCGCACCAGGGCGCCGACGAGGCCACGCGCTCCGCGGCACTGGTCCGGCTGCTGCTGGGCGCCGCCCCCGCCGAGGTCGCCCCGCTGCTGGGAGACGCCCCGTGGACCGTGGTGCACGCGCGCGGTGAGGGCGCCCCGCCGCCGCTGGGCACGCCGCTGGTGGACGCCCGCGAGGGCACCGTACGGGCGCTGCTGCCGGCCGGCCGCGAGGTCGCCCCGCAGCCGGGCTGGACGATCGGGGCGAGCGCCCCCGCGGACCCCTCGGGGCTGGCCGCCGCCGACCTCCAGGCGGGCCGCGCCCTGCGCCGGGCCCGGGCGGCGCACCTGCCGCTCGCCCGGCACCGCTCCGGCGGCATCGGCGCCCTGCTGGACCCCGAGGAGGCGGCGGCGTACGCCCGCACGCTCCTGGCCCCGCTGCCGGAGCCGCTGACGGAGACGCTGCGCACCTGGCTCTCCCTGCACGGCGGCTGGGACCGCACGGCGACGGCGCTGGGCGTGCACCGCAACACCGTCCGGCAGCGGATCGCCCGGTGCGCGGCGCTGCTGGGCATGGACCTGGACGACGCCGAGACGCGGATGGAGCTGTGGTTCGCGCTGCGGTGGTCGTGAGGCCGGCGGGCAGGAGGCGGGCCGCCACGGGCGCCGGTGCGCGGCACGCCCCTACGCGATGCCCCCCATCCACATGCGCCGTCCCGGCTCGTCGTCGTACGAGGCCCAGCGCGCGTAGGAGTTCTGCACGGCGCCGCGCATGTCCGCCATCGCGGCGAGGACGTTCGACCTGCCCGAGGCGCTGGCGCCGAAGACGCCGATCAGAGGGAGCACGCCCACCGCGCCGCCGGGCAGGTCGACGCGCCGGGCGGCAGTGCTCGGCGCGTCCTCGGGCACGACGAAGGTCAGTTCTTGTTCGTCGCGCAGTGACCGCGCATTGGCCGTGCGGAATCTCCGCAGCATGCCGGCCCTCTCCGCCGCCGGCGGAGTAGGTGGCACGACAGCGGCGCGCCCAGGTTCCGGCCTCGCCGCTGTCGATCCGTGGTCAGCCCTCGGGAGAGCCCCCGGGTCAGTGGAGCTTGTTGACGGCGGTCTTCGTGGTGGTGCGGAAGGCGGTCAGCGGGGCGTCCTCGAGGTCGCCCATCTGGCCCCAGCGGACGAGGGTGACGGTGCGGCCGTCGCGGCCGACGGAGAACAGGTGGATGTCGGTGATGCCGATCTGCGGGTCGGCGGTGTCCAGGCTGTAGACCCAGGCGCCCTCCTCGACGGCGAGCTTGCCGTGGGAGGCGCTGACGGCCTTCAGGCCCGGGTTCTGCTGCTCCAGCAGGGGCCCGCAGCCGGCGAGGGCCTTGCGGAGGGTGTCGACCAGCTTCACGGCGTCGGCCTCGGTGCGGGCGACGGTGGTGATCTGGACGCCGTTGGTGTCGAGCTCGGTGGTGAACTCGCGGTAGCGGGTGTTCTGCGCCGGGATCTTGTACGGGGCGCAGAGGGCGCCGCCGTTCTCCGGGATGCCGGTGAAGACCTGGGTAGCGGTCCACGGCGTCGACGACGGCGGCATCTGGGAGGCGGCGAGGAAGGCGGGCTCGGCGGCGGCCTGCGCCGGGGCCGTGGCGAGGGCCGCGAGGCCCAGGGCGGCAGCGGCGGTGGCGAGTGCGGTACGGAGCTTGTTCATGGTGGTGGATCCCCCGTCGGGTCGTTCGTTCGGTCGGTGCTCAACCAGCGTGGGGCCGGCGCCCGCCGCCCGCAACGATCACGCGCCCACCATCCGTCCCGGAACCATTCCACCCCCGTTGACGTGCAAGGACGTGAAGGATGGGACACAGGGTCGAGGGGGATGGAATGCCGAAGGACGCCGCCGTCGAGGAGTTCGCGGGGCTCGTGCACGCGCTGAAGGCGCGGGACGGGAGGAGTTACGAGGCGCTGGGCCGGCGCCTGAGCGTCAGCGCGTCCACCCTCCACCGCTACTGCTCCGGCGCGACCGTCCCGGAGGAGTTCGCCGTGGTCGACCGCCTCGCCCTGCTGTGCGGGGCGGACGAGGAGGAACGGCGGGCCCTGGAGGCGGCCTGGACGGAGGCGGACCGCGCCCGCCGCCGAACGGCCTCGCCCGTGCCCTCGCCCACGCCTGTGCCGGCCGCGCCGGAATCGAACCCGGAACCGTCCGCGCCGGAACCGGGCCCCGATCCCGCCCCGAGCCCGACCGCGCCGGGGGCGCCCCGCGCCCGCCCCCGTCGTGCCGCCCCCGCTCCCCTCCTCGTCGCCGCCGCCGTCGCCCTCGCCGTGCTCGCCCTCGCCGCCGCGGCCCTGCTCGGCCGCCCCACCCGTACGACTTCCGCCCCCGCTCCCGCTTCCACCCCTCCGGGGCGGACCGCGGCCCCCCTCCCCTTCACCTGGACCATCGGTTCCCAGCTCTGGCAGGGCGGCTGCGGGCACACCTACCTCGTGGACCGGCCCCCCCGCGCGGTCGCCCCGCCGCCGGTAACGGCCGACTCCGGGGCGTGGGCCGGGACGCACGGCGCCGTGCACGGCGGGGAGGCGCTGGTGCGGATCACGCTCCAGGGCCGGTCGCCGTCCGACGCCGTCGTCCTCCAGGCCCTGCACGTGCGCGTGGTCGACCGGGCCGCGCCGCTGCCGTGGAACGCGTACCGGATGGACAACGGCTGCGGCGGCTCCGTCACCCCCCGCCACTTCGCCGTGGACCTCGACCGGCCGCGCCCGCTCGCGAGGCCCGTCGACGGCCTTGACGCCTCCGGCGCCGAGGTCCGGACGATCCCGGCCGTCTCCTTCCCGTACAAGGTCACCTCCTCCGACCCCGAGGAGTTGCTCGTCTCCGCCCGGACGGCGGGCTGCGACTGCCGCTGGTACCTGGAGCTGGAGTGGAGCGCCGGGGACCGTTCGGGGACGGTGCGGATCACGGACGGCGGGAAGCCCTTCCGCACCAGCGGGACCGGGGGGAGGCCGGCGTACCTGTACGAATCCGCCGAAGGGCGCTGGATCACAGACGCGGAGTCTGGACAGACCGGGTGACCGATGAGTAACTTCGACTGACACAGGCTGAGCAAGCGCTTAGCCAGCTGCGGTGCGACCGCAGTGAACGACCGTAGCCAGCGACACCACGAGGAGGCGTCCGTGCGCCGTACCGTTTTCGACGAGGACCACGAGGCGTTCCGGGAGACCATCCGCGCCTTCATCGAGGCCGAGGTCGTCCCCGTCTACGACGAGTGGTTCGCGGCCGGCCAGGCGCCGCGCGACTTCTACTACAAGCTCGGCGAGCTGGGCGTCTTCGGCATCAACGTGCCCGAGGAGTTCGGCGGCGCGGGCCTGGACACCCACAAGTTCGAGGCCGTCCTCTACGAGGAGACCGCGCGCGCGGGCGTCCAGTTCGGCGGCTCCGGCGTGCACGTGCTGCTCGCCCTGCCGTACATCAAGATGCTCGCCACGGACGAGCAGAAGAAGCGCTACCTGCCGAAGTTCGTCTCCGGCGAGGAGATGTGGGCGCTGGCGATGACCGAGCCGGGCACCGGCTCCGACGTCGCGGGCATGAAGACCACCGCCAAGCTCTCCGAGGACGGCACGCACTACGTCCTCAACGGCGCCAAGACCTTCATCACCGGCGGCGTCCACGCCGACCGCGTGATCGTGTGCGCCCGCACCTCGGCCCCCTCCGCCGAGGACCGCCGCTTCGGCATCTCGCTCTTCGCGGTGGACACCACGTCCGAGGGCTACTCCATCGGCCGCAAGCTCGACAAGCTCGGTCTGCGCACCTCCGACACCGCCGAGCTGGCCTTCGTCGACGTCAAGGTCCCGGTCGAGGACCTGCTCGGCGAGGAGGGCAAGGGCTTCTCCTACCTCGGCCACAACCTGGCCTCCGAGCGCTGGGGCATCGCCTTCGGCGCGTACGCGCAGGCCAAGGCCGCGATCCGGTTCGCCCAGCAGTACGTGACCGACCGCACCGTCTTCGGCAAGCCGGTCGCCCACTTCCAGAACACCAAGTTCGAGCTGGCCGCCTGCCAGGCCGAGGTGGACGCCGCCGAGGCCGTCGCCGACCGCGCCCTGGAGGCCCTGGACGCGGGCGAGCTGACCCCGGCCGAGGCCGCCAGCGCCAAGCTGTTCTGCACCGAGGTCGCCCACCGCGTGATCGACCGCTGCCTCCAGCTGCACGGCGGCTACGGCTACATGAACGAGTACCCGATCGCCCGCCTGTACGCGGACAACCGGGTCAACCGCATCTACGGCGGCACCAGCGAGATCATGAAGACGATCATCGCTAAGTCGATGGGCCTGTAGCACCTGTGACCGACAGCGCGAAGCCGCTCGACGACCTGCTCGATCTGCTCGACCTGGAGCGGATCGAGCAGGACATCTTCCGGGGCGAGTCCCGCTCGGCGATCGTCCCGCGCGTCTTCGGCGGGCAGGTCGCCGCGCAGGCCCTGGTGGCGGCCGGCCGGACCGTCCCCGAGGACCGGCACGCCCACTCCCTGCACGCGTACTTCCTGCGCCCCGGCGACCCCGGCGCGCCGATCGTCTACACCGTGGACCGCATCCGCGACGGGCGCTCGTTCACCACGCGCCGGGTCGTCGCCGTGCAGCACGGGCAGCCGATCTTCCACCTGTCGGCGTCGTTCCAGACGTACGAGGAGGGCCTGGAGCACCAGGCGGACATGCCTCCCGCCCCCGCTCCGGAGACGCTGCCGACGGCCGCCGAGCTGCTCCCCCGGTACGCGGACCGGTTCGTCCACCCCGACACCGTGGACCGCTTCCTGGAGGCCCGGGCGGCGGTCGACCTGCGGTACGTCGAGGAACCCCCGTACGGCACGGCGGGCACGCCCCGGGAACCCCGCTCCCAGGTGTGGTTCCGCACGAACGGCAAGCTCGCGGACGACCCCCTGCTGCACGTGTGCCTGGCGACGTACGTCTCCGACATGACGCTGCTCGACTCGGTGCTCCTCGCCCACGGGCGGGGCGGCTGGGCGGTCGGCGACGTGGTCGGCGCCTCGCTCGACCACGCCATGTGGTTCCACCGCCCCTTCCGGGCGGACGAGTGGCTGCTGTACGACCAGGAGTCGCCCTCCGCCTCCGGCGGGCGGGGCCTGGGCCAGGCCCGCATCTACACCCAGGACGGCCGGCTGGCGATCTCCGTCATCCAGGAGGGCGTGGTGCGCGTCCCGCGCGGATGAGGTTTCCTTGGGCGTCATGGAGACACTGACGGGGGGAACGGCCCTGGCCCTGGCGGGAGTTGTGCTCGGCACCCTGGGCACTTTGGTGGGCCAGCACCTGGCGACCCGGGTGGAGAACCGCCGCCACCAGTGGGAGCGGGCCGCCACCGAACGCGCGGAGCGCAAGGCCGCCATCATGGACTTCCTCGGCTCGGCGCAGCGGATCGAGCTGGTTCTCGACAGCCGGAACCTGGGGTTGTCCGAGGCGTGCGGCACCGACGAGGAGGCGCTGCACGACCTGTGGCTGGCGACGAAGGCCGTCGAGCTGGTCTGCGCGGACGGGACGGCCACGGCGGCCCGGGACTACGCGGGGGCGCTGCACGCGCGCGTGCGGGGCGGCACCGAGAGCCCGCCGCCGCCCGCCAAGCGGGAGCGGCGCCACGCGTTCATGGACGCCGCGCGGGACGAGCTGGGCGGCGGCCGGAGCCGCCTGCCGGAGCCCCGCTGAGCTCCGCCCCCCGGTGAGCCTCGCGCCCCGGCCTCAGAGCAGCCCGGCCGCGTCCAGCAGGTACGCCGTCATCGGCTCGTAGAAGCGCGGGTCGACGACGTGGTCGTCGAGCGGGACCGTGACCTCCAGGGTGCCCTCGGCCTCGCCGATGAACAGGGCGGGGTCGTTGCAGTCGGCGTACCCGATGGAGTCGATGCCCCGCTGGCCGGCGCGGCCCGCCCAGCCGTGGTCGGCCACGACCAGGTCGGGCTGGACGTCCAGGTGGTCGAGGATGGCGTTCATCGGCTCGGGCGAGTGGGTGTGCCACAGGCTCGCGCCGCGCTCGAAGACCGCCACGTCCGCGAACTGCACGACGTACCCCTCGTCCGCGACGAGCCCGCCGGGGATGCGCACGATGTCGCACCCGGCGCTCCGCAGGGCGGCGGCGGTCCCGCTGTGCACGTCCAGCAGCGCGCCCGGGTGCCCGGTGGCGAACAGCACCCGCTCCGCCCCGGCGGCGGCCTTGCGCAGCCGCGCGGCCATCCGGTCCAGGGCGTCGACGGTCAGCTCGGGGTCGATGGTGTCCTGTCCGGCACGGTGCGCCGGGTCGTCGTTCACCCCGCAGCGCTCCGCCATCACGGCGAGCACGTCCTGCTCGTCGGTCCACCGGTCGCCCAGCTCCAGGCCTAGCCAGTAGTGGCGGTCGCCGTTCGCCAGCTTGCGGTAGTGGGAGAGGTTGTTGTCGCGGGGCGTCGCGACGTTTCCGGCGATACGGGTGCGGAGGAGGTGCTCGACGAGGGCGGCGCGGCTGGGTATCGGCATGGCCCCATTGTGCCGTCCCGCCACCCTCGGTGGCGGCGTCATTCCGCCCCGTGGACCTGCCGGGCCTCCCCGGCGTCCGAGGCGGCCAGCGAGCCGAACACCCCTTGCGCCAGTCGGCGCAACAGGGACTCCATCTCGGTACGGCCCAGCAGGCCGATGTGGGGGGTGGAGTTGAGCAGGCCGAACACGGCGTGGACGGTGGCCCGGGCCTCCGCCTCCGGGGGCGCCGGGTACAGCTCGCGGACCGCGGTGACCCACAGTTCGACGTACTGGCGCTGGAGCTGGCGCACCCTCTTCCGGTCGCTCTCCGGGAGGCGGTCCAGCTCACGGTCGTGCAGGGTGATCAGGGGGCGGTCGTCGAGCGCGAAGTCGATGTGCCCGTCGATGAGCGAGCCGAGCAGCGCCTCGGGGTCGCCCGCCGCCTCCCGTACGCGTCGCCGGCCGCCGTCGAGGAGCCGCTCGCTGATGCCGACCAGCAGCTCGGCGAGCATGGCGTCCTTGCCGGGGAAGTGCCGGTAGAGGCCGGGGCCGCTGATGCCGACCGCCGCCCCTATCTCGTCGACGCCCACGCCGTGGAAGCCGCGCTCGGCGAAGAGGCGGGCGGCCTCCCTGAGGATCTGTTCGCGGCGCGTCGGGGCGTCGGTCCTGGTGCTCATGGGATCGATTCTAGACAAGCCGGTTAGCGGTCGTTAACCTGATCGACATACGTTAACGCTCATTAACCTGGGGGCGACACGATGCAACAGGCACCGGTGCTGACGAGCGCGGCGGATCCCGCGTCCGCGGCCTGGCAGGCCAATGAGGCGGCGCACCACGAGCTGGCCGACGAGCTGCGCGCCCGGCTGGCCGCCGCCCGGCTCGGGGGCGGTGAGAAGGCCCGCGCCCGGCACACCGCGCGCGGCAAGCTGCTGCCGCGCGACCGCGTCGACACCGTCCTGGACCCCGGCTCGCCGTTCCTGGAGCTCGCTCCGCTGGCGGCCGAGGGCATGTACGACGGCCAGGCGCCCGCCGCCGGGGTGATCGCCGGAGTGGGCCGGGTCAGCGGCCGCGAGGTGGTCGTCGTGGCGAACGACGCGACCGTCAAGGGCGGCACGTACTACCCGATGACGGTCAAGAAGCACCTGCGCGCCCAGGAGGTGGCCCTGGAGAACCGCCTCCCGTGCCTCTACCTGGTGGACTCGGGCGGCGCCTTCCTGCCCAAGCAGGACGAGGTGTTCCCCGACCGGGAGCACTTCGGGCGGATCTTCTACAACCAGGCCCGCATGTCCGGCGCCGGCATCCCGCAGATCGCCGCCGTACTCGGCTCGTGCACCGCCGGCGGGGCGTACGTCCCGGCGATGAGCGACGAGGCCGTGATCGTGCGCAACCAGGGCACCATCTTCCTGGGCGGTCCGCCACTGGTGAAGGCGGCGACCGGCGAGGTCGTCACCGCCGAGGAGCTGGGCGGCGGCGAGGTCCACTCCCGTACGTCCGGCGTCACCGACCACCTCGCCGAGGACGACGCCCACGCGCTGCGCATCGTGCGGAACATCGTGGCGACGCTCCCCGCCCGCGGCCCGCTGCCCTGGTCGGTGGAGCCCGTCGAGGAACCGAAGGTCGACCCCGCGGGGCTGTACGGCGCGGTGCCGGTCGACTCGCGCACGCCGTACGACGCCCGGGAGATCATCGCGCGGATCGTGGACGGCTCCCGGTTCCAGGAGTTCAAGGCGGAGTTCGGGCAGACCCTGGTCACCGGCTTCGCCCGGATCCACGGCCACCCGGTCGGGATCGTCGCCAACAACGGCATCCTGTTCGCCGAGTCCGCCCAGAAGGGCGCCCACTTCATCGAGCTGTGCGACCAGCGCGGCGTCCCGCTGCTGTTCCTCCAGAACATCTCCGGCTTCATGGTCGGCCGGGACTACGAGGCGGGCGGCATCGCCAAGCACGGCGCCAAGATGGTCACCGCCGTCGCCTGCACGCGTGTGCCGAAGCTGACGGTCGTCGTCGGCGGTTCGTACGGCGCGGGCAACTACTCCATGTGCGGCCGGGCGTACAGCCCCCGCTTCCTGTGGATGTGGCCCAACGCCAAGATCTCCGTCATGGGCGGCGAGCAGGCCGCCTCCGTCCTGGCCACCGTCAAGCGCGACCAGCTCGAGGCGCGCGGGGAGTCCTGGTCCGCCGAGGACGAGGAAGCCTTCAAGGACCCGATCCGCGCCCAGTACGAGCAGCAGGGCAACGCCTACTACGCGACGGCCCGGCTCTGGGACGACGGTGTGATCGACCCGCTGGAGACCCGCCAGGTGCTGGGTCTGGCCCTGACCGCATGTGCCAACGCCCCGCTGGGTGAGCCCGGCTTCGGCGTCTTCCGGATGTGAGGGACTGATGTTCACGACTGTTCTGGTCGCCAACCGGGGCGAGATCGCGGTTCGCGTCATCCGTACGCTGCGGGCCCTCGGTATCCGCTCGGTCGCCGTCTTCAGCGACGCGGACGCCGACGCCCGTCACGTACGGGAGGCGGACACGGCGGTACGGATCGGGCCGCCCGCCGCCGCCGAGAGCTACCTGCGGGCCGACCGGCTGCTGGAGGCGGCGAAGCGGACCGGCGCCGAGGCCGTCCACCCGGGGTACGGCTTCCTGGCCGAGAACGCCGCCTTCGCGCAGGCGTGCGAGGACGCCGGTCTGGTCTTCATCGGGCCGCCGGCCTCCGCGATCGCCCTCATGGGCGACAAGATCCGCGCCAAGGAGACGGTGAAGGCCGCCGGCGTGCCGGTCGTACCCGGCTCCTCGGGCAGCGGGCTGAGCGACGCCGAACTGGCCGCCGCCGCGCGGGAGATCGGCATGCCGGTGCTGCTGAAGCCCTCGGCGGGCGGCGGCGGCAAGGGCATGCGCCTCACCCGCGCGGAGTCGGCCCTGATGGAGGAGATCGCCGCCGCCCGGCGGGAGGCGCGGGCGTCCTTCGGCGACGACACGCTGCTGGTGGAGCGGTGGATCGACCGGCCCCGGCACATCGAGATCCAGGTGCTGGCGGACGGGCACGGCAACGTCGTGCACCTCGGCGAGCGCGAGTGCTCCCTCCAGCGCCGGCACCAGAAGATCATCGAGGAGGCCCCGTCCGTCCTGCTCGACGAGAGGACCCGGGCCGCGATGGGCGAGGCGGCCGTGCAGGCGGCCCGCTCGTGCGGCTACCGGGGCGCGGGGACGGTGGAGTTCATCGTCCCGGGCGGCGACCCGTCCGCCTACTACTTCATGGAGATGAACACCCGGCTCCAGGTCGAGCACCCGGTCACCGAGCTGGTCACGGGCGTGGACCTGGTGGAGTGGCAGCTGCGGGTGGCCGCCGGGGAGCCGCTCGGCCTCACCCAGGACGACATCGTGCTCACCGGCCACTCCATCGAGGCCCGTATCTGCGCGGAGGACCCCTCCCGGGGCTTCCTGCCCTCGGGCGGCACGGTCCTGGCGCTGGACGAGCCGAAGGGCGAGGGGGTGCGGACCGACTCGGGCCTGAGCGAGGGCACCGAGGTCTCCAGCCTGTACGACCCGATGCTGGCGAAGGTCATCGTGCACGGGCCGGACCGCCCGACGGCCCTGCGCAGGCTGCGCGCCGCGCTCGC
Source organism: Streptomyces sp. NPDC045701 (assembly GCF_056432045.1). NCBI lineage: Bacteria > Bacillati > Actinomycetota > Actinomycetes > Kitasatosporales > Streptomycetaceae > Streptomyces > Streptomyces sp. NPDC045701. The sequence goes on from NZ_JBWKJV010000002.1 coordinate 307,622, forward strand.
CGGCACGGTCACCCTGGGCGTCCCGACGAACGCCGGCTTCCTGCGGCGGCTCCTCGCCCACCCGGACGTCGTCTCGGGCGACCTGGACACCGGCCTGGTGGAGCGGGACGTGGACGACCTGGTCCCGCGCGGCGTGCCGGAGGAGGTGTACGAGGCCGCCGCTGCGGTGCGCGAGCACGGGCTGCGGCCCCGGCCGTACGCCGGCGGCTGGACGGACCCGTTCTCGGTGCCCAGCGGGTGGCGGCTCGGCGGCGCGTCCGCGCCCCTGACGCACTGGCTGCGCGTACCGGGCCAGGAGCCCGTCGCCCACCGGACGGGGGGCCACGCGCGCGTGACCGAGGACCGGGTCACGGTCACCGTGGACGGTGTCACCCACACCTTCCACCGCGCCGGGACGTGGCTCGGCCGGGACGGTGACAGCTGGAACGTCCTGGACCACGACCCGGTGGAGGCGTCGCTGGGCCGGGCCGCGCACGGCGGCGCCGACTCGCTCACCGCGCCCATGCCCGGCACCGTCACCGTCGTGAAGGTGGCCGTCGGGGACGAGGTGACGGCCGGACAGGGCCTGGTCGTCGTCGAGGCCATGAAGATGGAGCACGTCATCTCCGCCCCGCACGACGGCACCGTCACCGAGCTGGACGTCATGCCCGGCACCACCGTCGCCATGGACCAGGTGCTGGCCGTCGTGGCCCCCAAGGAGGAGCGATGACCACCCCACCCGCCGGTCTGCCCATGACCGTGCCCGCGGACGGGCTGCCCGCCCGGGTGCGGATCCACGAGGTCGGCGCGCGCGACGGTCTGCAGAACGAGCAGGGCGTCGTTCCGACCGAGGTGAAGGCCGAGTTCATCCGGCGCCTGGCCGGCGCCGGCCTGACCACCATCGAGGCGTCCAGCTTCGTCCATCCCAGGTGGGTGCCCCAGCTCGCCGACGCCGAGCAGGTGTTCCCGCTCGTCAGGGACCTGGAAGGGGTACGCCTGCCGGTCCTCGTGCCGAACGAGCGGGGGCTCGACCGGGCGCTGGCGCTCGGGGCGCGCGAGGTGGCCGTGTTCGCGAGCGCCACCGAGTCGTTCGCGAAGGCCAACCTGAACCGAACCGTCGACGAGGCACTCGCCATGTTCGCCCCGGTCGTCACCCGCGCCGTCGAGCACGGCCTCACCGTGCGCGGCTACCTGTCCATGTGCTTCGGCGACCCGTGGGAGGGCCCCGTCCCGGTCGACCAGGTCGTCGCCGTCTGCCGGCGCCTGAAGGACATGGGCTGCGACGAGCTGAGCCTGGGCGACACCATCGGTGTGGCCACCCCCGGCCATGTGGCGCGGCTCCTGACCGCCCTGAACGGGGCCGGCGTGGCGACGGACGCCCTGGCCGTGCACTTCCACGACACCTACGGCCAGGCGCTCGCCAACACCCTCGCCGCCCTCCAGCACGGCGTCACCACGGTCGACGCCTCCGCCGGCGGCCTCGGCGGCTGCCCCTACGCCAAGTCCGCGACCGGCAACCTCGCCACCGAAGACCTCGTGTGGATGCTCCACGGCCTCGGCATCGACACCGGGGTCGACCTCGGCCGGCTCACCGCCACAAGCGTGTGGCTGGCCGGACAACTGGGCCGTCCCAGCCCGTCCCGCACCGTCCGCGCCCTCGGCGGCGCGGCCTCCCACAAGGAGTCCTGAGTCATGCCCCTGGACCACCGGCTCTCCCCGGAGCACGAGGAACTGCGCCGAACCGTGGAGGAGTTCGCCCACGACGTCGTCGCCCCCAAGATCGGCGACTTCTACGAGCGCCACGAGTTCCCGTACGAGATCGTCCGCGAGATGGGCCGGATGGGCCTGTTCGGCCTGCCCTTCCCGGAGGAGTACGGCGGCATGGGCGGCGACTACCTCGCCCTCGGCATCGCCCTGGAGGAGCTGGCCCGGGTGGACTCCTCCGTGGCCATCACCCTGGAGGCGGGCGTCTCGCTCGGCGCGATGCCGCTCCACCGCTTCGGCACCGAGGAGCAGAAGCGCGAGTGGCTGCCGCGCATGTGCGCCGGTGAGATCCTGGGCGCGTTCGGGCTGACGGAGCCGGGCGCCGGCTCGGACGCGGGCGGCACCCGCACCACCGCCGTGCGGGACGGGGACGAGTGGGTCATCAACGGCTCCAAGTGCTTCATCACCAACTCCGGTACGGACATCACGGGCCTGGTCACGGTCACCGCGGTCACCGGCCGCAAGGACGACGGCCGCCCGCTGATCTCCTCGATCATCGTTCCGTCCGGCACCCCCGGCTTCACGGTCGCCGCTCCCTACTCGAAGGTCGGCTGGAACGCTTCGGACACCCGTGAGCTGTCCTTCTCCGACGTCCGGGTCCCGGTGTCCAACCTGCTGGGCGAGGAGGGGCGCGGGTACGCCCAGTTCCTGCGCATCCTCGACGAGGGCCGCGTCGCCATCTCGGCGCTCGCGACGGGCCTGGCGCAGGGGTGCGTGGACGAGTCGGTGAAGTACGCCAAGGAGCGGCACGCCTTCGGGCGGCCGATCGGTGACAACCAGGCCATCCAGTTCAAGATCGCCGACATGGAGATGCGGGCGCACATGGCCCGGATCGGCTGGCGCGACGCGGCGTCCCGTCTGGTGAGCGGCGAGCCGTTCAAGAAGGAGGCGGCGCTGGCGAAGCTGTACTCGTCGACGGTGGCCGTCGACAACGCGCGTGAGGCGACGCAGATCCACGGCGGCTACGGCTTCATGAACGAGTATCCGGTGGCCAGGATGTGGCGGGACTCCAAGATCCTGGAGATCGGCGAGGGCACCAGCGAGGTCCAGCGCATGCTGATCGCACGGGAGTTGGGCCTGTCGGCCTGACCTCGGCCTTACGGCACGGCCGCCACCGTCCGCCGGTGGCGGCCGTGCCGCGTCCGGCGACCGGGTGCACCGTGGCCCATCGCACACCGGGGCACCCTCTGGACAACGCGTGAGGTTAGGCTAACCTACCCTCGACTTGCCCAGTGGCCGAATACGGCCGTACGAAAGCGACTCCGCCATGCCCAGCACCGCCCGAGCCACTCATCTCACCCGTCGCGGCCTGCTCGCCGCGGGCGGCGCCCTCGGGCTGGGCGCCGCACTCGTGGCCTGCGGTGGCGGGAAGGACGACGACAAGGGCTCGGCCGCGGCGGCCGAGAAGTCCGGCCCCTGGAAGTTCACCGACGACCGCGCCAAGGCCGTCGAGCTGAAGTCCGTACCGAAGAACATCGTCGCCTTCATCGGCACGGCCGCCGCTCTGCACGACTACGGCATCGAAGTCAAGGGCGTATTCGGCCCGACGACCGTCAAGGACCCGAAGACCGGCAAGGACCGGGCCGACATCCAGGCCGGCGACCTCGACGTCACCAAGGTGAAGAACCTCGGCAACGTCTGGGGCACCTTCAACATCGAGGAGTACCTGAAGCTCGAGCCCGAGCTGCTGGTCTCGGCGATGTGGGACAAGGACGTCCTGTGGTACCTGCCGCCGCAGTCCCACGACAAGATCGTCAAGCTGGCCCCGACGGTCGCGCTGTGGGCCGCCAACACCACGATGCCGAAGGCCCTGGCGCGCCACGCCGAGCTGGCCGAGTCTCTGGGCGCCGACCTCAAGGACAAGAAGACGGTCGACGCCAAGGCCCGCTTCGAGAAGGCCGCCGGCCGGCTGCGCGCCGCCGCCAAGGCGCGGCCGGAGATCCGCGTGATGATCGGCTCGGCCAGCGCCGAGCTGTTCTACGTCTCGCTCGCCAAGATGTCCGCGGACACCGCGTACTTCGAGGAGCTGGGCGTGAAGTTCGTGAAGCCGAAGGTGAACGCCCAGGGCTACTTCGAGGAGCTCAGCTGGGAGAACCTCGACAAGTACCCGGCCGACATCATCATGATGGACAACCGCAGCCAGGCCATCCAGCCGGCGGACCTGAAGTCCAAGCCGACCTGGGCCCAGCTGCCCGCCGTCAAGGCCGGCCAGGTGATCCCGCGCTTCACCGAGCCGATCTACTCCTACGACAAGTGCGCCGTCCTCCTGGAGGACCTGGCCGAGGCGATCGAGAACGCCAAGAAGGTGGCCTGACCCGATGACGACCGCCGAGACCGCCACTCCCGCCGCCCCGTTCGCGTTCTTCGCCCTGAAGGTGGTGCGGACGCGGCGGCTCGGCCCGTCGCTGATGCGCGTCACCTTCACCGGGGCCACCCATGACGGGCTGGCCGGCTTCACCTCCGGCGGCCGCGACCAGAGCCTGTCGCTGTTCCTGCCGCACCCGGGCCAGCCCGAGCCGGTCCTGCCGCCCGTGGTGGACGGCGACCTGTACGGCGCGCTCGGCGCGTGGCGGACCATGCCGGACGACGTGCGGGCGGTGATGCGCTCGTACACCGTGCGCGAACAGCGCCGTGCCGCCGACGGGACGAGCGAGGTCGACATCGACTTCGCCCTCCACGAGGACGGCGGCCCGGCGTGCCGCTGGGCCGCGCGCGCCTCGGAGGGCGACCGGGTGGCCGTCCTCGGCCCGGCCGTCGCCGACAACACCGGCGTGCGCTTCCGGCTGCCGCCGGACGCGGACGAGGTGCTGATCTGGGGCGACGAGACGGCGCTGCCCGCCGCCTCGTCGATCCTGGAGTCGCTGCCGGCCGGCACGCGGGCGCGGGTGTGGCTGGACGTCCCGTACGCCGCCGACCGGCTGGAGCTGCACACGGAGGCGGACGCGACCGTCACCTGGCTGGTCCGGGAGGAGGGCGCGCCCGCCGCCGTCGACGCGGTGCGCGCCGCCACGCTGTCCGGCACGGCTCCGTACGCCTGGATCGCGGGCGAGGCGGGGTCGGTCAAGGCGCTGCGCCGCCACCTGGTGAACGAGCGCGGAATCGACCGCCGGCGGGTCACGTTCGTCGGCTACTGGCGCAGGGGCCTGAGCGAGGACGCCCTCCGGGAGGCCCCGGACGCGACCGAGGACGAGTCCTAGGACTGTCCGGAGGTATCGGCGTCCGCACACGGCCGGGCCGCAACGGCCGCGCCGCGGGGGGCTGGTGGGGCCCCGGGTGCCGTTGCGGTTTCAAATTAGGTTAGGCTAACCTTACTTCATCGCGGCACCTCACCCCCCTCCTGTCCCCTGAGGGCCGTTCGAGTCCCCGTACCCGGGAGGACAATCGCATGCGCTCGCACCTGCTCAATGACGCAACCGCCGAGCAGTACCGGCGTTCCGTCACCGAAGGAGTCGAGCGGGTGGCGAGCCGGCTCGCCTCCACCCGGCAGCCGTTCACCGGCGTCACGCCCGACGAACTGGCACCGCTCGTCTCGGCCGTCGACCTCGACAAGCCCCTCGGCGACGCCTCCGCCGCCCTCGACGAGCTGGAGCAGGTCTACCTCCGCGACGCCGTCTACTTCCACCACCCGCGCTACCTGGGCCACCTCAACTGCCCGGTCGTCATCCCGGCCGTCCTGGGCGAGGCGGTCCTCTCGGCCGTCAACTCCTCGCTGGACACCTGGGACCAGAGCGCCGGCGGCACCCTCATCGAGCGCAAACTGATCGACTGGACCACCGGCCGCATCGGGCTCGGCCCGGCCGCCGACGGCGTCTTCACCAGCGGCGGCACGCAGTCCAACCTCCAGGCGCTGCTGCTGGCCCGCGAGGAGGCCAAGACGGACGACCTGGCGAAACTGCGCATCTTCTCCTCCGAGTGCAGCCACTTCAGCGTCCAGAAGTCGGCCAAACTCCTCGGCCTGCCCCCGCAGTCCGTCATCTCCGTCCCCACCGACCGCGACAAGCGGATGCAGTCCGTCGCCCTCGCCGCCGAACTGGAGCTGTGCGCCGCCCAGGGCCTGACGCCCATGGCGATCGTCGCCACCGCCGGCACCACCGACTTCGGCTCGATCGACCCGCTCCCCGAGATCGCCGAACTCGCCGCCCAGTACGGCGCCTGGATGCACGTCGACGCCGCCTACGGCTGCGGCCTGCTCGCCTCCCCCACCCGCCGCCACCTCCTCGACGGCATCGAGCGGGCCGACTCGGTCACGGTCGACTACCACAAGTCGTTCTTCCAGCCGGTCAGTTCCTCCGCCGTACTGGTCCGCGACGGCGCCACGCTGCGCCACGCCACGTACCACGCGGACTACCTCAACCCGCGCCGTACGGTCGAGGAGCGCATCCCGAACCAGGTCGACAAGTCGCTCCAGACCACCCGCCGCTTCGACGCGCTCAAGCTGTGGATGACGCTGCGCGTCATGGGCGCCGACGGAGTCGGGCAGCTCTTCGACGAGGTGTGCGACCTGGCCGCCGCCGGCTGGGACGTGCTCGCCGCCGACCCCCGGTACGACGTGGTCGTCCGGCCGTCCCTGTCCACCCTGGTCTTCCGCTACATCCCCGCCGCCGTCACCCCGCCCACCGAGATCGACCGGGCCAACCTCCACGCCCGCAAGGCGCTGTTCGCGTCGGGCGAGGCCGTCGTCGCCGGGACGAAGGTGGACGGCCGCCAGTACCTCAAGTTCACCCTGCTCAACCCCGAGACGACCGTGCACGACATCACCGCCGTCCTCGACCTGATCGCCGGCCACGCCGAGCAGTACCTTGGAGAGAACCTTGTCCACGCCTCTTGATTTCATCGGTATCGGACTGGGTCCGTTCAACCTCGGCCTCGCCTGCCTCACCGAGCCGATCGACGAGCTGAACGGCCTCTTCCTCGAGTCCAAGCCCGGCTTCGAGTGGCACTCCGGGATGTTCCTCGAAGGCGCCCACCTGCAGACGCCGTTCATGTCGGACCTCGTCACCCTCGCCGACCCGACGTCGCCGTACTCCTTCCTCCAGTACCTCAAGGAGAACGGCCGGCTCTACTCGTTCTACATCCGCGAGAACTTCTATCCGCTGCGGACCGAGTACAACGACTACTGCCGCTGGGCCGCCGGCAAGCTGAGCAGCATCCGCTTCTCCACCACGGTCGAGACCGTCGAGTACGACGCCGCCGAGGAGCTGTACGCGGTCCGCACGACCGCCGGCGAAACGTTCCGCGCCCGGCACCTCGTCCTGGGCACCGGCACCCCGCCGTACGTCCCGGACGCCTGCCAGGGCCTGGAGGGCGACTTCATCCACAACTCGCGCTACCTGCCGAACAGGGAAGCGCTGCAGAAGAAGAAGTCGATCACCCTCGTGGGCAGCGGCCAGAGCGCCGCCGAGATCTACTACGACCTGCTCGGCGAGATCGACGTCCACGGCTACCGGCTGAACTGGGTCACCCGCTCCCCGCGCTTCTTCCCGCTGGAGTACACCAAGCTCACGCTGGAGATGACCTCGCCGGAGTACGTGGACTACTTCCACGCCCTCCCGGAGGCCACCCGCTACCGCCTGGAGACGCAGCAGAAGGGCCTGTTCAAGGGCATCGACGGCGAGCTGATCGACGCGATCTTCGACCTGCTGTACCAGAAGAACCTCGCCGGGCCGGTCCCCACGCGCCTGCTCACCAACACGTCGCTGAACTCCGCGACGTACGCCGACGGCACGTACACCCTGGGCCTGCGCCAGGAGGAGCAGGGCAAGGACTTCGAGATCGAGACCGAGGGCCTGATCCTCGCCACCGGCTACAAGTACGTCACGCCCGAGTTCCTGAACCCCGTCAAGGACCGCATCCGCTGGGACGGCCGGGGCCGCTACGACGTGGCGCGCAACTACTCCATCGACACCACCGGCCGGGGCATCTTCCTCCAGAACGCCGGCGTGCACACCCACTCGATCACCAGCCCCGACCTGGGCATGGGCGCCTACCGCAACGCGTACATCATCGGCGAGCTGCTGGGCTCCGAGTACTACCCCGTCGAGAAGTCCATCGCGTTCCAGGAGTTCGCCGTATGAGCACCACCAGCACCACCCCGTCCCTCGGGACCTTCACCTTCCGCCCGCTCGACCCGCTCACGGACGGGGAGCTGGTCCACGGCTGGGTGACCCACCCCAAGGCGGCGTTCTGGATGATGGGGAACCACAGCGTCGCGGACGTGCAGCGCGAGTACATGGCCATCGCGGCCCACGAGCACCACGACGCCTTCATCGGCCTCCACGACGGCGAGCCCGCCTTCCTGATGGAGCGCTACGACCCGTCGAAGGTCGAGCTGGTCGGGCTGTACGAGGCCCGGCCCGGCGACGTCGGCATGCACTTCCTGGTCGCCCCGACCGACACGCCCGTGCACGGCTTCACCCGCGCCGTGATCACCGCCGTGATGGCCGAGCTGTTCCGCGACCCGGCGACCGCGCGGGTCGTCGTCGAGCCCGACGTGCGCAACACGGCCGTCCACGCGCTCAACGAGGCCGTCGGGTTCGAGATAGTCGAGAAGATAGCCAAGCCGGAGAAGGACGCCTACCTGAGCGTGTGCACCCGGGACCGGTTCGACGCCGCCGTGGGAGCCGCCCGATGAACCCGGTCGCCCACCTCACCCCCGACCGCTGGGCGCACGCCAACCGCCTCCTCATCCGCAAGGGTCTGGCCGAGTTCACGCACGAGCGGCTGCTCTCCCCCGAGCCCCTCGGCGACGACCGCTACCGCGTGCTCAGTGACGACGGCACGATCGAGTACCGCTTCACCGCCGACCGGTTCGCCCTCGACCACTGGCAGGTGGACGCCGGCTCCATCAGCCGCCACCGGGACGGCGAAGAACTCCCGCTGGACGCGCTGCGGTTCGTCATCGAGCTGCGCGGCTCCCTCGGCCTGAGCGACGAGATCCTGCCGGTGTACCTGGAGGAGATCTCCTCCACACTGTCCGGCACGGCCTACAAGTCGACGAAACCGCAGGTCCCCGCCGCCGAGCTGGCCAGGGCCGACTTCCAGGCCGTCGAGACCGGCATGACCGAGGGCCACCCCTGCTTCGTCGCCAACAACGGGCGTCTGGGCTTCGGCATCGACGAGTACCACGCCTACGCGCCGGAGGCGGCGAACCCCGTCCGGCTGATCTGGCTGGCCGCCCACCGCGACCGAACCACCTTCACGGCGGGCGCGGGCATCGACTACGAGACGTTCGTCCGCGCCGAGCTCGGGGACGCGGCCGTCGACGGCTTCGCCAAGACCCTCGCCGACCTGGGGCTGGACTTCGCCGACTACCTCCTGGTGCCCGTCCACCCCTGGCAGTGGTGGAACAAGCTGTCCGTCACCTTCGCCGCCGAGATCGCCCGGCAGCGCCTGGTGTTCCTCGGCGAGGGCGACGACCGGTACCTGGCGCAGCAGTCGATCCGTACGTTCTTCAACACGAACGACCCGGCCAAGCACTACGTCAAGACGGCCATCTCGGTCCTCAACATGGGTTTCATGCGCGGCCTGTCCGCCGCGTACATGGAAGCGACCCCGGCCATCAACGACTGGCTCGCCGGCCTGATCGACAACGACGACGTCCTGAAGGCGGCCCGCTTCTCGATCATCCGCGAGCGGGCGGCGGTCGGCTACCGCCACCTCGAGTACGAGGCCGCGACGGACCGGTACTCCCCGTACCGCAAGATGCTCGCCGCGCTGTGGCGCGAGAGCCCGGTGCCGACCATCGAGGACGGCCAGCGCCTGGCCACGATGGCGTCGCTGCTGCACACCGACCACGAGGGCGCCTCGTTCGCCGGCGCGCTGATCGCCGAGTCGGGCCTCGCCCCCACCGCGTGGCTGCGCCGCTACCTGGACGCGTACCTGCTGCCGATCCTGCACACCTTCTACGCGTACGACCTGGTGTGGATGCCGCACGGCGAGAACGTGATCCTGGTGATCGAGGACGGGGCCGTCCAGCGGGCGATCTTCAAGGACATCGCCGAGGAGATCGCGGTGATGGACCCGGACGCGGTACTGCCGCCGGCGGTCGAGCGGATCCGGGTCGACGTTCCCGACGACACGAAGCTGCTGTCGGTCTTCACGGACGTCTTCGACTGCTTCTTCCGCTTCCTCGGCGCGACGCTCGCCGCCGAGGGCGTGGTCGGCGAGGACGACTTCTGGCGGACGGTCGCGGAGTGCGTGAAGGCGTACCAGGAGTCGAAGCCGGAGCTGGCGGACAAGTTCGCCCGGTACGACATGTTCGCGGACGAGTTCACGCTGTCGTGCCTCAACCGCCTCCAGCTGCGCAACAACAAGCAGATGGTGGACCTGTCGGACCCCTCCGGCGCGCTCCAGTTCGTGGGCACGCTGGTGAACCCGATCGCGCGTTTCGCGTAGTCACCAGCCGGCCGGGGGGGGGGGGGGGGGGGGGGGGGGGGGGTGCCACACCACCCCCCCCCCCCCCCCCCCCCCCCCACCCCCCCCCCCCCCGCGCCCCCCCCCCCCCCCCCCCCCCCCCGCCCCGGCTTCTCCTACCCGGTCCGCCAGGGCACCTGCGGCGACCGGTGGAAGTCGACGCCCAGCGCCTCCAGGCGCGGTCCCTGCCCGGCGAGCCGCTGCCGGTAGCCCTCCCAGTCGTGCGACGCGGCCGGGGACCAGCCCAGCTCGGCCGCGCTCAGCAGCCGGGGGAACGCCATCCGGTCGATGTGCGCGTCCGTGGACAGGGTCTCGGTCCACAGCGGCGCCTCGACGCCCCTGACGGCGTCCGCCGGGACGCCCGGCAGGTAGGCGCCCGGGTCCCAGTCGTAGGACCGCCGGACCTCGACGTACCCGGCCCACGACAGGCCGAGCGGGGTGTCCTTGGTGTACTTCATGTCGAGGTAGAGCCGGTCGGCGGGCGACAGGATCAGCCCGGTCCCGTTCCGCGCGGCCTCGGCCACCCGCGCCTTCTCGGCGTCGCCGGTGCGGTCCAGCCCCCAGTACTGGGCGAGCGCGCCCTTCGCCGGGTGCGCGCCGGTGAGCTGGTGCCAGCCGACGACCGTCTTGCCGTACGCGGCCACGGTCGCCTGCGCCCGGTCCATGAAGGCGACGTAGTCCTCGTGACGGGTGGAGTGCGCCTCGTCGCCGCCGATGTGGAGGTACCGGCCGGGGGTGAGCGCGGCGAGCTCGCGCACGACGTCGTCGACGAAGTCGTACGTCACGTCCTTGGTCACGCACAGGCTGCTGAAGCCGACCTCGGTGCCCGTGTAGAGGGGCGGCGCGACGCCGTCGCAGTTCAGCTCGGCGTACGAGGCGAGGGCGGCGTTGGTGTGGCCGGGCATGTCGATCTCGGGCACGACCTCCAGGTGGCGGGCGGCGGCGTACGCGACGATGTCCTTGTACTGGGCCTTGGTGTAGTACCCGCCCGGTCCGCCGCCGACCTGGGTCGAGCCGCCGTGGGTGGCCAGTCGGGGCCAGGAGTCGACGGCGATGCGCCAGCCCTGGTCGTCGCTCAGGTGCAGGTGCAGCTTGTTGATCTTGTAGAGCGCCATCCGGTCGATGTAGCGCTTGACCTGCCCGACGGTGAAGAAGTGCCGGGACACGTCGAGCATCGCGCCCCGGTAGCCGTAGCGGGGGGTGTCGGTGATGGTGCCGCCCGCGACCTGCCAGGGACCGGGCTGCCGGGTGCCCGCCTCGACGGAGGCCGGGAGCTGCTGGCGCAGTGTCTGGACGCCGTGGAACAGCCCGGCCGGCTCGCGGGCGGTGATGGTGACCCCCCGGCTCCCGGACTCCAGCCGGTAGCCCTCGTCGCCGAGCGCCGTCTCGCGGCCGCTGAGCCGCAGCCGGATGCCGCCGGTGCCGCCGTCGGCGGTGACCGGCAGCGGGTACCCGGTGGAGGGCCGCAGCACCCGCGCCAGGTAGGTCCCGACGCGGCGGGCCTCGCGCGCGCCCCCGTCCACGTGGATGCGGGTCCGGGCGGTCAGCGTGTAGGGGCCGCCGCCTGGGCGTACGGAGGCGGGCACGGGGACGATGTCGCCGAGCGGCCGGACGGCGGGCGCGGCTCCGGGTGCGGCTCCGGCTCCGCCGGGCGCGGCTCCGGTGCCGGCGACCCCGGCCGCCACGACGAGCAGCAGCGACCCGAGGATGCGGAGGCGGGGGAACGTTCTGCGCTGTCTCACAAGCGGTCCCTTCGAGGGGCGTCGCGACTGTGGCTGTGCAACCGAACGGTCACCATCCGTACCGCGCATCCCAGGACCGGTCAAGGTATAGACCACTTCTGACCCGCCGGACCACGGCGGTCACGGACGGCCAGGACCCCACCGCAAAGCAGATGATTCCTCGGCAGTCTCAGCAAAACGGACGCACCTCTGCCCGGAATCGGGCAGGATTGTTGCCATCGCTAGGCCCATCCTCCAATATCTACGAGTGCTCGAACACCGCCCGTCGCACGACGACCTCATCGACCACCTGGTCCGCAGCACCGCGCTCCAGCGCGGTGAGGCCGCCCGGGTGGTGCTCGACGTGCTGGCGTACTTCGACGAGACGACGGAGGAGTTCGTCCGCCGCCGTCACCGCGAACTGCAGTCCGGCGGCGAGGTGAACGCCACGATCTTCGAGCGGATCGCGGCCGAGCTGCCGCACCGCGCCGTGGCGCCACCGGAGCTCTCGCTCCGGCAGCTGCGCCGCATCGTCTACGGCTGAGCGTCCAGGACCGGACGCCCGGGCACACACCCGCAAACATTCGGAGGGGCAACACTTTATGTGCGGAATCGTCGGTTACATCGGTAAGCGCGACGTGGCTCCGCTGCTGCTGGAGGGTCTGGCGCGGCTGGAGTACCGGGGGTACGACTCGGCGGGCATGGTGATCACCAGCCCGAAGTCGACCGGTCTGAAGATGGTCAAGGCCAAGGGCCGGGTCCGCGACCTGGAGGCCCGCGTCCCCAAGCGCTTCACCGGCACCACCGGCATCGCTCACACCCGCTGGGCCACGCACGGCGCCCCGAGCGACATCAACTCGCACCCGCACATGGACCCCGAGAACAAGGTCGCGGTCGTCCACAACGGCATCGTCGACAACGCCGCCGAGCTGCGCGCCAAGCTCGAGGCGGACGGCGTGGTCTTCGCCTCCGAGACCGACACCGAGGTCCTCACCCACCTGATCGCCCGCTCCCAGGCCGAGACGCTGGAGGAGAAGGTCCGCGAGGCGCTCAAGGTCGTCGAGGGCACGTACGGCATCGCCGTCATGCACGCCGACTTCAACGACCGCATCGTCGTCGCCCGCAACGGCTCCCCGGTCGTCCTCGGCATCGGCGAGAAGGAGATGCTCGTCGCCTCCGACGTCGCCGCGCTGATCGCCCACACCCGCCAGATCGTCACCCTCGACGACGGCGAGATGGCCACGCTGAAGGCCGACGACTTCCGCACGTACACCACCTCGGGCACGCTCACCACCGCCACGCCCGAGACCGTGGAGTGGGAGGCCGCCTCCTACGACATGGGCGGCCACGACACGTACATGCACAAGGAGATCTCGGAGCAGGCCGACGCCGTGGACCGCGTCCTGCGCGGCCGCATCGACGACAAGTTCTCCACCGTCCACCTGGGCGGCCTGAACCTGGACGCCCGCGAGGCCCGGGGCATCCGCCGGGTGAAGATCCTCGGCTGCGGCACCTCGTACCACGCCGGCCTGATCGGCGCCTCGCTGATCGAGGGCCTGGCCCGCATCCCGGCCGACTCCGAGCCGGCCTCCGAGTTCCGCTACCGCAACCCGGTCGTGGACCCCGACACCCTGTACATCGCCGTCTCGCAGTCCGGTGAGACCTACGACGTGCTGGCCGCCGTCCAGGAGCTGAAGCGCAAGGGCGCCCGCGTCCTGGGCGTGGTGAACGTGGTGGGCTCCGCCATCGCCCGCGAGGCGGACGGCGGCGTGTACGTGCACGCCGGCCCCGAGGTGTGCGTCGTCTCCACCAAGTGCTTCACCAACACCGTGGTGGCCTTCGCCCTGCTCGCCCTGCACCTGGGCCGCATCCGCGACCTGTCGGTCGCCGACGGCAAGCGGATCATCGAGGGCCTGCGCAAGCTGCCCGGTCAGATCCAGGAGATCCTCGAGGGCGAGGAGGACATCAAGAAGCTCGCCGCCGAGTACGCGGACGCCAAGTCGATGATGTTCATCGGCCGCGTCCGGGGCTACCCGGTGGCGCTGGAGGCTTCCCTGAAGCTCAAGGAGATCTCCTACATCCACGCCGAGGCGTACCCGGCCTCCGAGCTCAAGCACGGCCCGCTGGCGCTGATCGAGCCCGCCATGCCCACCGTCGCGATCGTCCCGAACGACTCCCTGCTGGAGAAGAACCGGGCCGCGATGGAGGAGATCAAGGCGCGCAGCGGCAAGATCCTCGCGGTCGCGCACCAGGAGCAGGAGAAGGCGGACCACACGATCCTCGTCCCGAAGAACGAGGACGAGCTGGACCCGATCCTCATGGGCATCCCGCTCCAGCTGCTCGCCTACCACACGGCCCTGGCCCTGGGCCGGGACATCGACAAGCCGCGCAACCTGGCCAAGTCCGTCACCGTGGAGTAGTCCCCGCCCGCCGTCACGGCGGAACCGGGACCGGGCGACCCCCGGCGCGTCCCACCGACGCGCCGGGGGTCGCCCTTTCGCACAACGGGTGCCGCCGGAGTTGACGCCGCGTCACCGGCGGGGGCGCCCGGCGTGGACCGCGGAAGGACGACGCGGGGCCCAGGGAACGACGACGCGGGCCGGGGGACGACGTGGGGCTACGGGATGACGACGACGGGCCGCTGCGCGCGCCGTGCCAGCCGTCCGGCGACCGAGCCGAAGATGCGGCCGACGATGCCGTGCGTGGAGCCGACGACGATGGCGTCGGCCGAGTACTCCCGCCCGACCTCCTCCAGCTCGTGGCAGATGTCGCCGCCGCGCTCGACCAGGATCCACGGCACCTCGGCGAGGTAGTCCGCGCAGGCCAGCTCCAGTCCGAGCACCTCGGTGCGGTGATCGGGCACGTCGACGAAGACGGGCGGCTCGCAGCCGGCCCAGACGGTGGTGGGCAGCCGGTTGGCCACATGCACGATGATCAGGCCGGAGCCTGAGCGGCGGGCCATGCCGATGGCGTACGCGAGCGCTCGCTCGCTGGAGGTCGAGCCGTCGAATCCGACGACCACCCCGTGCTGGAAGGCGGGGTCGCAGGAGTGGCGTGTCTGGTCCGCCGCGAGGGGGTCGACCGGAGAGTCGGCGACCTGCCTGCGGTCCGCGGGTTCAGGGATTTCGTGACCGGCCATCGGTGTCTCGACGAAGAAGATCCTCTTGGGAAGGAGCAGGGGTACGACGGTTGGCGGCGGAGCTCTGTCCGGGAATCGTCTTCCCGGCCCCATACCCCCAAGGGTACGGCGGCACTCCTCCGCTGCCCAGTGCCCGCCACCCTGCCGCAGCGGCCACACGGCGTCCCAGGGAGCATGCACGAGCCCGTCGCGTATGGCAATGCCGGGTGCCCCTTACAGCCGACCGCCGATCCCCCGATCCGGGCGCCCCCTGAGCCCCGGGACGCGGCCCCACCTGCCCGAACACCGTCCGTCCCGCGCCCCGGCCGCCGGGACGCGAACCAGCGGGACCAGTGGGACCACCGGGGCCGGCCGGCCTCCCCGGTCAGCCCCTACGGCCCCTCGGATTCCTCCGGCCCCTTGGGTCACGGCGGTCACCGCGGTCTCTCGGCCTCTCCGGTTCCTTTGGCCACTCGGGCCCTCCGGCCACTACGGCCCCTCGCCCACTCGGATCCTCCGGCCGCTCGGCTTCCCCGGGCCTCTCCGGCCCCTCACGGCCTTGTCGGCCTCTCTCGCCCTTCCGGCCTCTCCGGCCCCTCACCGCCTATGTCGGCCTCTCTCGCCCCTCCGGCCTCTCCGATCCCTCCGGCCGCTCCCGTCCCGTCGCACCCCGGCCCCCGACCCTTGTCCGGCGTCGGCGACCCGGCCGCCGTCGCCACGCCTCCTCCCTCGCCCACCCCACAGCCGCGTCGCCCGCCGCCCCAGCCGCATCGCCCGCCCGCCGCCCCGCCGCATCCCGGGCGGGATACCCCGCCGGTGGAGACACCGCCCGGGGGCTGGCCCGGGTGGCCGGGGCGCGACGCACCCCGGCCCCCGTCCGGCCGGATGCGCGCCCCGGCGGGGGTCCGCCCCCGCTCTTCGTCACGCTGCGTAGCAATGGCTGGAACATGCCGACCGACCGGTACTCTCGGCGGCACCCGTGGCGGGGCCGCGAGCGCGCGGGGGCACGACCCGGCGCCGCCGGGCCCCGTCCGTCCGGCGGACGCGGGGCAGTGACCGGGGCGGCCGGTCGTCGTTGGCCACTCGTTCCGACCGGTCATACCGCAGTCCCCCGTCCGCGGTCCACAGTCCAGGGAGCGTCCCGTGTTCTCACGCCCGTCCACGCCCGTCCCGTCGTCCGCGTCCGAGTCGGCGAGCGACGTGGTGCGCTGGGCGGCGTTCAGCTGTGCGCTGGTCCCCGTGGTCCTGCTGGTGTACGGCACGTCCTTCGGCGGCGCGGCCGGCACCGCCGTGGGGCTGGCCGCCGTGACCGCCGCCTGCCGGGTGCTGCTGCGCCGCGCCGAGCGTGTCGCCGAGGAGGACCGGCGCCGGACCGCCCCGCAGCGGGCGGGCCGGCACGCGCGACCGGGCGCCGGGGCACACCGCGGAGGCCGTCACGGCGCGGGGTGTACACCTCGGGACTGAGTGTTCGCACATCCGCGCCCGTATGTTTTCAGCCAACTTCGACCAGGTGGCCGCTCCATGCCCAAATGGCCTGCCAACCCCCTTGTCACCAGGCAGGAAAGGACCGCCGGGGGCGCTCGCACCCTACGCGGATGGGCCATGAGTGTGAGACGGCCTTCCCTGCGGGGCCCGCGAGTGGAACGCTTCGTGATCGAATGCTTCGCGCCAAGTTGCCTTGTCGACTTAGTGCCGGATGCGGAACTTGTCACTCCGGCGCCACGGGACACAGTAGATTCGATCATGACTATCGAAGACTGGGGACTCGTGCAAAACCGAGGGGAAACGTGCAGGAGCGACAGGACCTAGGAGACGCGAACACCGAGGGGGGCTTAGCGTCATGAGCCAGGACTCCGCCGCACCGGAGACCGGACGCAAACTGTCCGGACGGCGCCGCCGCGAGGTCGTCGCAGTACTGCTGTTCAGCGGCGGCCCCATCTTCGAGAGTTCCATCCCGCTCTCGGTGTTCGGGATCGACCGCCAGGACGCCGGAGTTCCGCGCTACAGGCTGCTCGTCTGCGCGGGCGAGGACGGACCGCTGCGGACCACCGGCGGACTCGAACTCAGCGCGCCGTACGGCCTGGAGGCCATCAGCCGGGCGGGCACCGTCGTCGTACCGGCCTGGCGGTCGATCACTTCGCCGCCACCGGCCGAGGCGCTCGACGCGCTGCGCCGCGCGCACGAGGAGGGCGCGCGCATCGTCGGCCTGTGCACCGGCGCGTTCGTGCTGGCCGCCGCCGGTTTACTGGACGGGCGGCCCGCCACCACGCACTGGATGTACGCGCCGACGCTCGCCAAGCGTTACCCGTCGGTCCACGTGGACCCGCGGGAGCTGTTCGTCGACGACGGCGACGTACTGACCTCCGCCGGAACGGCGGCCGGGATCGACCTCTGCCTGCACATCGTGCGCACCGACCACGGGACGGAGGCGGCCGGGGCACTCGCCCGCAGGCTCGTCGTGCCGCCCCGGCGCAGTGGTGGACAGGAGCGGTACCTCGACCGGTCGCTGCCCGAGGAGATCGGCGCCGACCCGCTCGCCGAGGTGGTCGCCTGGGCCCTGGAGCACCTCCACGAGCAGTTCGACGTGGAGACGCTCGCGGCCAGGGCGTACATGAGCCGGCGGACGTTCGACCGCCGCTTCCGCTCGCTGACGGGGTCCGCCCCGCTCCAGTGGCTGATCACTCAGCGGGTGCTCCAGGCCCAGCGGCTGCTGGAGACGTCCGACTACTCGGTCGACGAGGTGGCGGGCCGCTGCGGCTTCCGCTCGCCGGTCGCGCTGCGCGGGCACTTCCGCCGCCAGCTGGGCTCCTCGCCCGCCGCGTACCGGGCCGCCTACCGGGCCCGCCGCCCGCAGGGCGAGCCGGCGGGGCACTCGGGGTCGTCGTCCCTGGTGGAGTCCGTGATGCCGTCGCAGCTGCCGTCGGCCGCGCGCCGGGCGGCAGCGGCGTCCACCGCGACCGGACCGACGGCGGCTGAGCACGGGCGGACCCACGCGGACGCCTTCAGCGGCGGCCGGGCGGCCCTCCCGGGCCAACGCAGCGCGCCGTAGAGGCACGGGTACGACCCGCGTACCGCTGAGGGGCGGTCGCCGAGGGGGCGCCAGAGGCGCACCCGGCCGGTGACCGCCCCTCTAAGGTAGGACGCATGAACGATCGCATGGTGTGGATCGACTGCGAGATGACCGGGCTCTCGTTGACGGACGACGCACTTATCGAGGTGGCCGCACTGGTCACCGACTCGGAACTGAACGTACTCGGACAGGGCGTGGACATCGTGATCCGCCCGCCGGACGAGGCCCTGGAGACCATGCCGGACGTGGTGCGCCGGATGCACACCGCCTCCGGCCTGCTGGACGAGCTGGCGGCCGGCACCACCCTCGCCGACGCCGAGGAGCAGGTCCTCGCCTACGTGCGGGAGCACGTCAAGGAGCCGGGCAAGGCCCCGCTGTGCGGGAACTCGGTCTCCACCGACCGCGGCTTCCTGCTGCGCGACATGCCGACGCTGGAGGACTACCTCCACTACCGGATCGTCGATGTCTCCTCGGTCAAGGAGCTGGCTCGCCGCTGGTACCCGAGGGCGTACTTCAACAGTCCGGAGAAGGCCGGCAACCACCGGGCCCTCACCGACATCCGCGAGTCCATCGCCGAGCTGCGCTACTACCGCGAGGCGATCTTCGTCCCGCAGCCCGGTCCGGACTCGGACACGGCGAAGCGGATCGCCGCGCGCCACGTCCTGCCCGAGTAACCGGCCGGGCGGAGCGGCCGCCCGAAAGGCGGGAGCGAGCACCCTCTCGGACCCTGTACACTTTTTCTCGGCCGGTCGGGAAAAAGACCGGTCGTGGTGGGTATAGCTCAGCTGGTAGAGCACCTGGTTGTGGTCCAGGATGTCGCGGGTTCGAGTCCCGTTACTCACCCTAGAGCGCCCGGCCCGTGACCTGCGAAAACAGGTTCCGGGCCGGGCCTTTGTCGTTTCGTGGCCAAACCGTGGCCACACACGGCCCCGAAACCGGCCGTACCCGCCATGGCGAGCACCAGGAAGCGGGAGAACAAGAACGGATCCGTGACCTACCAAGTCCGCGGGCAGGGCTGCCCGGCCGGCTACTCGTGGCAGGCGCCGACGGACGACCCGGATGCGCTGGTGTGCCGCCGGGACGGCGCGCCTTCGCCGTCCCCGTCGCCCTCGCCGGGGCCCCAACGCTCGACCCTGCACGCCGCCAGTACCCCTGAACCCTGCCCCCTCTCGGCCTTCGGGCCAGGAGGGGACATTCTCGTCGTCTCCCATCGGGGTCTACCTGCCGCTCATGATGCGCGCAGTGGTATTCGACGTCGGTGAGTGCCTGGTGGATGAGACCCGCGAGTACGGAACGTGGGCCGACTGGCTCGGCGTGCCGCGCCACACGTTCGCCGCGATGTCCGGCGCCGTGATCGCCCAGGGCCGGGACTGCCGCGATGTCTTCCAAGAGTTCCGGGACCGGCCCCCGACGCGGCCGGGGTGGTGCGGGCAGGCGCCGTCGTGCAACTCACCGCCGACGGCAGCGGATCGGCGGCCGGCCGGACCGCGACCCCGCCCGGTCCCCGGCAACGCAACCCCGCGCGGTGGCGACCGTGAGGCACGCAACACGGCTCCTCACCCCCAGGAGGCATCGTGCCCCACCCGCACATCCGGATCCCCCGCGCGAGACGCCGTCCGGTCCTCACCGCCACCGCCGCCCTCGTGGCCGCCGTCACCCTCTGCGCCCAGTCCCCCCGGTCCGCCGGCGCGGCCCAGGCCGCCGCCGCCCGGCAGGTGGAGCGGCTCGACCGGGGGGTCGTCAGCGTCCACACCGGGACGGGCAACCTGGTCGGCTGGCGGTGGCTCGCCACCGACCCGGACGGCGTGGCGTTCAACGTGTACCGGGCCGGTACGAAGGTGAACGCCACGCCCCTCACCGGCGCCACCAGCCACTTCCACGCCGGCGCGCCCAGTCACGCCGACTACACCGTCCGTGCCGTCGTCGGTGGCGTCGAACAGGGCGACTCCGTGCACGCCGTGCAGTTGCGCACCGGTTACCGTGACGTGCCCATCACGCCGCCCGCCGGGGGCACGACGCCCGACGGGGTCTCGTACACGTACGAGGCGAACGACGCCTCCGTGGGCGACCTCGACGGGGACGGCGCCCTGGACTTCGTCCTCAAGTGGCAGCCGACCAACGCCAAGGACAACTCCCAGTCCGGCTACACCGGCAACACCTTCGTCGACGGTGTCCGGCTCGACGGCACCCGGCTCTGGCGCGTCGACCTGGGGCGCAACATCCGCTCCGGCGCCCACTACACGCAGTTCCAGGTGTACGACTACGACGGTGACGGGCGCGCCGAGGTGGCCATGAAGACGGCCGACGCGACCGTGGACGGGACGGGGCGGGCGATCGGCGACGCCGGCGCCGACCACCGCAACGGCAGCGGGTACGTCCTGGCCGGCCCGGAGTACCTGACGATGTTCGACGGCCGGACCGGAGCCGCCATGGGGACGGTCGACTACGTACCGGCACGCGGCAACGTGGCGTCCTGGGGCGACGGTTACGGCAACCGCGTCGACCGCTTCCTCGCCGGGACCGCGTACCTGGACGGCACCCGGCCCTCGCTGGTCATGGCGCGCGGGTACTACACCCGGTCCGTGATCGCGGCGTGGGACTGGCGCGACGGGCGGTTCACCCGGCGCTGGACCTTCGACTCGGCGTCGTCCACCAACGCGGGCAGGGGCTTCGACGGGCAGGGCAACCACAGCCTGTCCGTCGCGGACGTGGACGGCGACGGGCGGGACGAGGTCGTGTACGGGGCGATGGCCGTCGACGACGACGGCGACGGGCTGTGGACCAACCGGCTCGGGCACGGCGACGCGGGGCACGTCGGGGACCTGGACCCGGCGCGGGCGGGGCTGGAGTACTTCAAGGTGTCCGAGGACGCCTCCAAGCCTGGTTCGTGGATGGCCGACGCCCGCACCGGCCAGGTCCTGTGGCAGACCGCCTCGGGCGCCGACAACGGCCGGGGCGTCTCCGCCGACGTGTACGCCGGTTCGCCCGGTGCCGAGTCCTGGTCCGCTGCCGACACCACGCTGCGTTCGGCGACCGGGGCGGCGCTCGGGCGGGAGCCGTCGAGCGTCAACTTCGTCAGCTGGTGGGACGGGGACACCACCCGTGAACTGCTGGACGGCACCCGGGTCGACAAGTACGGCACGGCCGGCGACACCCGGCTGCTGACCGGCGACGCGGTCGCGTCCAACAACGGCAGCAAGGCGACCCCGGCGCTGTCCGGCGACATCCTCGGCGACTGGCGGGAGGAGGTCGTCTGGCGCACGGCCGACAACCGGGCCCTGCGGATCCACTCCACCCCGTACGGGACGACGACGCGGATCACGACGCTGCTGCACGACACGATGTACCGTACGGCGCTGGCCTGGCAGAACACCGCCTACAACCAGCCGCCGCACCCGAGTTTCCCGATCGGGGCCGGGATGCCGGCGGCACCCCGGCCCGCGGTCACGACCCCGTAGTGTCGCCGTAGACGATGCCGCGCCCGTTGGTCGCCACGTACACGCGGCCGTAGACGCGGGGGTCGCCCGTGATGGCGGCCCCCGTCCAGCCCCACTGGTGGGCGTCGTCGTTGATCCGCACCCAGTTCGCCCCGGCGTCCGTGGAGCGGAAGATGCCGCGTACGCCGCCGACCTTGGCGCTGGAGTAGAGCGCCGGGTACGCGGCGCCCGGCGCGGCCTTGCCGAAGCCGATGGTGTCGGCCTGGTCGACGCTGCCGAGCCGGGTGAAGGTGGCGCCCGAGTCGGTGGAGCGCCACAGGCCGTACGTGCCGGTGGGTGACCCGCCCGCGAGCCAGATGTCGCCGGTCCGGCCGGGTACCGCCTGGAAGCGGACGCTCCCGGTGGCGGGCAGGCCGGTGGCCCTGGCGGTGAAGGAGACGCCGCCGTCCGTACTGACGTAGAACGTCCCGGCCTTGAAGCCGTAGAACTTCCGCGGGTCGACGCGGTCGGCCTCGACCGTGGCGCCCGCGGGAATGCCCTGCGACGCGGTCCAGGAGCCGCCGAACCCGGCCGTGGTGTGCACGGCCGCGCCGTCCGGGCTCCACACGAACCGGCTGCCGTCGGCCGCCGCGGCGACCGTGCCGCCGCCGGAGACACCGGGCGGTTCCTGCCCGCCCCACCAGTTGGCGCCGTTGTCCGTGGAGAAGGCGATGCGGGGGCCGCCGTCCAGGTTGCCGACGCGCACGACGGTGTTCGGGTTCTTCTCGGCGTGGTCGAGGCTGGTGGTGGAGGTGAAGTTGGGCGAGGTGAACATCATGGCCGGCACCTTGGTGACGTCGGTGTGGCGGAAACCGCCGATGTCACCGAGCGCGCTGATGAGCGGTGCGCCGGAGGCGGGCGAGGCGAGGTCGTTGACGGCGGTCTCCTCCAGGCCCTGCACCATGGGCCTGATGGTGATCTTGCCGCCGCTGTCCCACTGCGAGAGGTTCTCGGTGCCGTAGAGCGTGGCGCCCGTGCCGTACATCATCCGGTTGGAGTCGAACGGGTCGATCTCCAGCGCCTCGGTCATCCAGCCCAGTTTCGGGGTCTGTTCGGGCGGGGAGGGGTGGGCGCCCCAGGTGAGCCAGGGGGAGGAGGAGACGTCCATGGTGTAGCGGTTGGTGCGGTTGGGGTACGAGGTGTACTCCCAGGCCCGCGTCCAGGTGGCGCCGCTGTCCGTGGTGCGGAAGATCTGGGTGTCGGGCCACCAGGAGCTGTACCCGGTGACCATGACCGTGCCGGGCTTCTGCCGGTCGGCGCTCAGTCCGCTGAAGCCGTAGTACGCCTGGGGGTCGGGCGTGATGTCCTGCCAGGTGCCGGTCTTCGTGGCGTACCGCCACACGGCGCCCTTGCCGCCGTCGTAGGGTCCTCCGGTGTCGCTGTACGCCAGGTAGAGGTGCCCGTTGACCGTGTCCAGGACGCCCTTGTGGGCGAGGAGGCCGGTGGGCTGGCCGGGCAGGCGGGCCCAGGTGGCACCGGCGTCGGTGGAGCGGTAGACGGAGTTGGCCTTGTCGGCGACGCCCACGTAGATCGTCCTGGTGGGATTGCCCCGTGTGCCGGTCGTCTCGTCGAAGGTGACCCAGACGATGCCCTGGTTGTCGGAGGCGTAGCCGCTGGTGTCGGACGGATCCTGGGCGTAGTTGCCCGGGTTGGGGAAGGCGGTGACCCGCGACCAGGTGGCTCCCGCGTCGGTGGAGCGCCACAGGCCGTTGCCGCTGGGCGCGCCGAGGTAGAGCACGCTGTTGCGGTTCGGGTCGACCGCGAGGCGTTCGCCCATGCCGCGGCCGGGCATGTTGCCGCCGAGCTTGAAGGGGAGGTCGGCCCGGCGCCAGGTGGCGCCGCGGTCGGTGGAGCGCAGCACGGCGCCGTTGCCGGGGTCCCAGGCGTTGGTGTACGTGCCGACGGCGGCGTACACCCGCGCGGGGTCCACGGAGTCGGAGGCGAGACTGACGACGCCGGTGTGACCCCAGTCGTCCCAGCCGATGTGGTCCAGCAGCGGGGTCCACGTCCTGGTCGCCTGCTGCCAGCGGTAGGCGCCGCCGATGTCGGTGCGGGCGTAGGCGAGGTTCCTCTCGGTGCGGTTGAAGACGATGCCGGGGACGAAGCCGCCGCCGTCGACGCGGACGTTCTTCCAGGTGTAGGCGGTGGCCGTGGGCGCCCGGGTCGCCGCGCCGGCCTGCTGTGCTGGTGGAGCGGCGCTCAGCAGGCCGGCGGCGAGCGCCAGGCCGAGGAGCAGGTTTCGTGTTCTGCGCACGGGTGCTTCCTCTCGGACGTGGGGGTGTCCGTGGCGGGCCGTGAGCAGCCCGGTCCGCCCGGCGTGACGCGTCGTGCACAAGCTGTGAACCAGTGGGAGCGCTCCCACTATGAGGAGAGGGGGGCGGGGGGTCAAGGTCCTTGAAGAGTCGAAGAAGTTCGACAGGGAAAATTCACCAACCCTCTGTTCCCTGACGGAAGTTGCCGCTACGGTCTGCTGCACCAGTGGGAGCGGTTCCATTCAGTCGGCGCATGGTCAGGTGCGCGCCCGAGCTGCAAGGAGTCGCTCATGCGACACCCCCGCACGTACGCCCCGAGGACAGGGCGCCTGCACGCGGCACGGGCCGCCCGGCGTTCGCCCCTCCCCCCACCCGCCACCGGGTAACGCCGTGGCGAGTGACACCGGCGAAGCCGTACGCGTGATCCCCGCGCACCACCCCTGATCCCCGTACACCCGGGCATCCCGCCCTGTGATCAGCGACGACGGTACGACCCGCACATATCCGCACACATCCGTCACCGGGCCGCGCGGCCACCCGCGCACGCCCACGACCGAGAGGTAACACCGGAGATGAGCCGCACCAGAACCGCCGCACCCCCTTCCCGCCGCCGTACCGCCCTGCTGGCCGCCTGCACCCTGATGGCCGCCACCGGTGCCACCGCCACCGCGCTGACCACCCAGGCCGGCGCCGCGGCGCCCGGCTGCCGGGTCGACTACCAGGTCACCAACCAGTGGAGCACCGGCTTCGGCGCCAACGTCACCGTCACCAACACCGGTGACCCGGTGAGCGCCTGGACGCTGGAGTGGACCTACGCGGGCAACCAGCGCATCGGCCAGTCCTGGAACGCCACGACCACGCAGTCCGGCGCGGCCGTCACCGCCCGGAACGTGCCGTACAACGGCAACCTGGCCACCGGGGGTTCGGCCTCCTTCGGCTTCAACGCCTCGTACAGCGGCACCAACGCCGTCCCCACCACGTTCAAGCTGAACGGTGTGACCTGCAACGGCGCGACGGACCCGGGCCCCGGCCCGACCGACCCGCCGCCGCCGACCGGCAGCCGCGTGGACAACCCGTACGCGGGCGCCAAGGTGTACGTGAACCCCGAGTGGTCCGCCAAGGCCGCCGCCGAGCCGGGCGGTACCCGGATCTCCAACCAGCCGACCGGTGTCTGGCTGGACCGGATCGCCGCCATCAACGGCGTCAACGGCGGCATGGGTCTGCGGGCGCACCTCGACGAGGCACTGCGCCAGAAGGGCACCGGCGAACTCGCCATCCAGCTGGTGATCTACAACCTGCCGGGCCGCGACTGCGCCGCGCTCGCCTCCAACGGCGAGCTGGGCCCGACGGAGATCGACAAGTACAAGACCCAGTACATCGACCCGATCGCCGCGATCCTCGCCGACCCCAAGTACGCGGGCCTGCGGATCGTCACGACCGTGGAGATCGACTCCCTGCCGAACCTGGTCACCAATGTGTCCGGCCGCCCGACCGCCACGCCGAACTGCGACGTGATGAAGGCGAACGGCAACTACATCAAGGGCGTCGGGTACGCGCTCAACAAGCTCGGCGCGGTCGGCAACGTCTACAACTACGTGGACGCGGGCCACCACGGCTGGCTCGGCTGGGACGACAACTTCGGCCCGTCGGCCGAACTGTTCAAGCAGGCCGCGACCGCCGAGGGCTCGACGGTCTCCAAGGTGCACGGCTTCATCGTCAACACCGCCAACTACAGCGCCCTGAAGGAGGACCACTTCAAGATCGAGGACTCGGTCAACGGCGTGTCCGTGCGCCAGTCGAAGTGGGTCGACTGGAACCGGTACACCGACGAGCTGTCGTACGCCCAGGCCATGCGCGCCAAGCTGGTCTCGCTCGGGTTCGACCAGAACCTGGGCATGCTGATCGACACCTCCCGCAACGGCTGGGGCGGCACCGCCCGGCCCACCGGACCGGGTGCGACGACCAGCGTCGACACGTACGTCAACGGCGGCCGCTACGACCGGCGCATCCACCTCGGCAACTGGTGCAACCAGGCGGGTGCCGGTCTCGGCGAACGCCCGAAGGCGGCACCGGCGGCGGGCATCGACGCCTACGTGTGGATGAAGCCCCCGGGCGAGTCGGACGGGTCGAGCAGCCAGATCCCGAACGACGAGGGCAAGGGCTTCGACCGGATGTGCGACCCGACGTACACGGGCAACGCGCGCAACGGCAACAGCATGTCCGGCGCGCTGCCGAACTCCCCGGTGGCGGGCCACTGGTTCTCGGCCCAGTTCCAGGAGCTGATGAAGAACGCCCACCCGGCGCTCTGATCACCTCCTTCGCTCCCTGAGCTCCGCCCCCGGTGCCGCCAAAGGGCCGCCGGGGGCGGAGACGTGCCGTGCCCCGGTGGGGGTGCCGGGCGCAGGGCCCGCGGGGGCGGGGCGGGGGCTGGGGCGGCCGGGCCCTCAGGCCGAGTCGCGGACCACCAGCTCCGTCGGCAGCACGAGCCGGCAGGGCTCGGGGTCGGCGCCGGTGATCTCCTGGAGCAGGGCGCGGGCCATGCGGCGGCCCATCTCCTCGATCGGCTGGCGCACGCTCGTGAGCGGCGGGTCCATGAGGCGGGCCACCGCCGAGTCGTCGACGCCGATGAGCGCCACGTCGTCGGGGACCCGACGGCCCGCCTCGCGCAGCACGCCCCGGGCGCCCGCCGCCATGACGTCCGACGCGGCGAAGACGCCGTCCACGTCGGGGCAGCGCTCCAGCAGCTCGCGCATGGCGCGGCGGCCGCCCTCCTCGGTGAAGTCGGCGGCTGCGACCAGCCGGTCGTCGGCGGGGAGCCCCGCCGCCTCGACGCCCTGCCGGTAGCCGTCCAGGCGGCAGCGCGCCACGTACATGTCGAGCGGGCCGGTGATCGTCGCGACCCGGCGGCAGCCGCGGCCGGTGAGGTGGTCGACCGCCGAGCGGCCGGCGCCCACGTTGTCGGAGTCGACGTAGGCGACGCGCTCGCCCGCGGAGCGGCGGCCGTTCAGCACGGCGGGCACGCCCAGCTCCCGCGCCAGGTCGGGCAGCGGGTCGTCGCCGTGGACGGAGACCAGCAGGACGCCGTCCACCCGCTGGGCGGACAGGTACTGCTCGAAGCGCTGCCGCTCCTTGCTGGAGCGGATCAGGGTCAGCAGCAGCTGCATGTCCGCGTCCGCCAGTTCGGCGCTGACGCCCCGGATGATGTCGAGGAAGTACGGCTCGGCGAACAGGCGGGACTCGGTCTCGGGGATCACCAGGGCGATGGCGTCCGTGCGGGCGCCGGCCAGCGCGCGGGCCGCGCGGTTGGGTACGTACCCGAGTTCGGCGATGGCCTGGCCGACCGCCTCCTTCGCCCGGTCGCTGACCCGCGGCGAGCCGTTGATGACGCGGGACACGGTGCCGCGCCCGACCCCCGCCCGGGCCGCGACCTCTTCCAGCGTGGGCCTGCCGGTCTGCCGTCCGCTCACCGCCATGGATCTCCCATCGAACGCCGCACCCCGGAACGAGGTGGTGACTTGGTCACCGTCAACCTAGAGGGTGCCCCCTGGACCGGCCCAGGGGGAGTACCGGCGCCGGTAACCGGCGTGGGAGCGCTCCCAAGATAGAGGAAATCACCCCTCGCCGCCACCCGTGATCCAAAGCGCCCCGACACACCCCCGGCGCCGGCCATTTTCCGCTCGCGTCTTGACACCCACCCCCGACAGGCAGCAACCTTCCGGGCATGGCGGTGTGGGAGCGCTCCCACCGCCCCGCACCGCTGTCCGACCCGGCCGCCGCCGAGCCGCTGAAAGCCGACCCGGACCTCCCTTCGCGCGCACACCAGCACCACCTGGACGAGGAGAGTGGAATGCGCACTTCCAGAATGACGGGCGGACGCCGCCGCCCCGGATCCGCGACCGTCGCGGCGCTCTCGGCGCTGACGGCGGGAGCGATCCTGCTGACCGGTTGCAGCACGGACGGCACAGAGTCCGACGGTGCCGCCGCCGACGGGAAGATCACCCTGCGCATCGGCACGTTCGGTTCGTTCGGCTACGACAACAAGAACGGCGCCAAGCTCTACGCCGAGTACGAGAAGCTCAACCCGAACGTCAAGATCGTCGAGTCGAACGTGGCCGACGGCCAGAAGTACTGGGACACGCTGAAGCTGCGCCTGTCGCGCAACAGCGGCGTCGCCGACATCCAGGCCATCGAGGTCGGTTACATCGCCGAGGCCATCGGCCCCACCATGGCGAACAAGTGGGTCGACCTGTCGCAGACGGGCGGCGCCGACACCACCGCCTTCCTGGACTGGAAGGTCAAGCAGGCGACGACGGCCGACGGCAGGGTCATCGGCCTCGGTACCGACATCGGCCCGATGGCCATCTGCTACAACAAGGAACTCTTCGCCAAGGCCAAACTGCCCACGGACCGCACGAAGGTCGCCGGGCTGTGGGCGGGCGACTGGGCGAAGTTCGTCGCCACCGGCAAGAC
Organism: Streptomyces sp. NPDC045701; assembly: GCF_056432045.1. Lineage (NCBI taxonomy): Bacteria > Bacillati > Actinomycetota > Actinomycetes > Kitasatosporales > Streptomycetaceae > Streptomyces > Streptomyces sp. NPDC045701. The sequence continues at coordinate 335,884 of NZ_JBWKJV010000002.1, forward strand.
GTACCAGAAGAACGCCCCCGCCGGGACGGCCTTCCACGACTCCGCCAGCGGCCTGTTCAACGCCGTGCTCTCCAGCCAGCCGCAGCAGTACGCCGACGACAAGGGCGAGCTGGCCTACGAGAGCAGCCCGGGTGTCCGCAAGGCCTGGGACCTCGCCGTCGAGGCCGCGCAGAGCGGCATCACCGCGAAGCTGCGGCAGTTCGACGAGAAGGGCACGTGGAACGCCGGGTTCAAGAACTCGAAGTTCGCCACCGTCGCCTGTCCGAGCTGGATGACGGGCATCATCAAGGACCAGGCCGGCCCCGCCAACAAGGGCAAGTGGGACATCGCGCGCCCGCCGGTCGCCGGCAACTGGGGCGGCTCCTTCCTCGCCGTGCCGAAGGCCGGCAAGCACGCCGATGAGGCCGCCAAGCTGGCCGCGTGGCTGACGGCACCGGAGCAGCACGCCAAGGTGTTCGGGGTCAACGGCAACATCCCCTCCACCAAGAAGACGCTCGCCTCGGCGACGGTCCAGACCGCCAAGATCCCGTACTTCGGTGACACCCCCGTCGGGCAGATCTACTCGGAGGCCGCGGCCGGGATCAGCCCCGCGCCGGTCAGCCGCTACGACGGCCAGGTGAAGACGTTCATCACGGACAACGGCATCCTCGACATCGAGCAGCGCGGCACGGCGCCGGACGCCGCCTGGGACAACGTCAAGAAGCTGATCGACGACAAGATCGACCAGTAGCGCCCGCGGCCGGGTGCCGCCGGCGCTCCCCCGCCGAGCGGCACCCCCGGCACCCCGATGCCCCCTGCGGGGTCCGCCCGCCGCTGCCCCGCCGGTGCGGTCACCCGGCCCGGACCCGGCGCCCGGCCCGGCACGGGGCCCTGCCGGGCGCCCCGCCACGGCCGGGCCCGGCAGCCTTTCCCCCGGACCGGTCACCCCTGCGGGCCGCCTGCCCGGCCCCGGCGTTCCCCGCGCGGTGGTTCGCGGTCCGGGTGCCCGGTCGGGGCCCCGGGCCCGGCTCCTCGCATCCGCATCCACCCTCGGCCTCGTCGCGTGACCCGTCGTCACCCGTCGCCGCCCCGCCGCCGACCCCGCTGCGGGGACGACCCGCACCGGCCCTCGCGCCGGAATCCGGGCCGGTGCGCACCACCACCGGTCCCGCGGCACCCACCTCCCCACACCCCGCACACCCCGCACCCGCCCGCCACCGCCTGGAAGGACGCCCTCGTGGCCACCTCCGCCCGCGCGACGACCGACGGCGCCTCGCCGCCCGATCCGCCCGCGCCCCCGTCTGCGCCTCTCGCGCCGTCCCACGGCCCCGGGGGCCCAAGGGGCTCCGGGGGCCACAGGAACCCCGGGGGCAAGGCCTCCGGTAGCTCCGGCACCTGGCGCAGCCGCCTCTACCGCTGGGACCTGAAGGCGACGCCGTACGCCTTCGTCGCCCCGTTCTTCCTCTGTTTCGCCGCCTTCGGGCTCTTCCCGCTCATCTACACCGGGTGGCTCTCGCTGCACCGGGTGGAGCTGGGCGGGGAGGCGCAGTGGCGCGGGTTCGACAACTACACGGGCCTGGCGGACAGCGACTTCTTCTGGAACGCGCTGGTGAACACCTTCACCATCGGTGTCATCTCCACCGTTCCGCAGCTGCTCATGGCGCTCGGTCTGGCCCACCTTCTCAACTACAGACTGCGCGGCCGGGGTTTCCTGCGGGTCGCCGTGCTGGCGCCGTACGCCACGTCGATCGCCGCCGCGACGCTCGTCTTCGCGCAGCTGTTCAACAGCGACTACGGGCTGATCAACTCCGTCCTCGGCTGGGTCGGTTTCGATCCGGTCGACTGGGAGTCGTCCAAGTGGCCCGCGCAGATCGCCATCTCCGTCATCGTCATCTGGCGGTGGACCGGTTACAACGCGCTGATCTACCTCGCCGCCATGCAGGCCGTTCCCCAGGACCTGTACGAGGCCGCCTCGCTGGACGGTGCCTCGCGCTGGCGGCAGTTCGTCAGCGTGACGATCCCGTCGATCCGGCCGACGATCCTGTTCACCGTCGTGGTCTCGACGATCGGCGCCACCCAGCTGTTCGGTGAGCCGATGCTGTACGGCGGCAGCCTCGGGGTCAGCGGTGGCAGCGGCAACCAGTTCCAGACGCTGAGCCTGCTGATGTACGAGAAGGGCTGGATCACCGGGGCGCTGGGGCAGGCGTCCGCCATCGCCTGGGTGATGCTGCTGATCCTGCTGCTGATCGGCGGGGTCCGGCTGCTCGTCGCCCGCCTGAACAGGGAGACCACGTGAAGATCAAGCAGACGGCGGGCCGCCAGCACCACGCGGGCCCCCTGACGTACGTCCTGCTGGGACTGGCCGCCCTGGTCTCGCTCTTCCCGCTGTACTGGAACCTCGTCGCCGCCTCGCACACGGGCGAGCGGGTCGTCGAGGCCCCGGCGCCGCTGCTTCCGGGTCCGCACCTGCTCGACAACCTCACCTTCGCCTGGAACCAGGTGGACATGGGTGAGGCACTGATCAACACCACGGTGGTGGCCGGGCTGGTGGCGCTGTCGACCGTGCTGTTCTCCACCCTGGCCGGCTTCGCGTTCGCCAAGCTGCCCTTCCGGGGCCGCAACGTCCTGCTGGCCCTCGTCGTGGCGACGATGACGATCCCGCCCCAGCTCAGCGTCATCCCGCTGTACCGGATCATCACCGACCTGGGCTGGGTGGACCAGCTCCAGTCCGTCGTGCTGCCGTCCCTGGTGGCCGCCTTCGGGGTGTTCTTCATGCGGCAGTACCTGCTGGAGGCGCTGCCCGTGGAGCTGGTGGAGGCCGCGCGGGTGGACGGCGCGCACAGTCTGCGGATCATCTGGCACGTGGTCTTCCCGGTGGCCCGGCCCGCGATGGCCGTGCTGGGCATGCTGGTCTTCGTCCAGGCCTGGAACGACTTCTTCTGGCCCTTCATCGCGCTCACGCCGGACGGCAACCCGACCCTCCAGGTGGCGCTCGCCGGTCTCGGCTCGGGCAACCACACCATCAACCAGGCGATCGTGCTCACCGGCGCGCTGATCTCCACCCTGCCGTTGCTGCTGGTCTTCGCCCTGCTCGGCAAGCACATCGTGGGGGGCATCACCTCGGGCGCGGTCAAGAGCTGACCGCGCACGGCCGATTCCTCACCTGACCGCACAGTCCGATGTCCTGCACCCTCTTCCGCGTTGGGAGCGCTCCCGTATGACTGCGTCCGATTCCCTGCCGCTCACCGCCACCCGCCAATTCCCGCCGGGCTTCCTGTGGGGCGCGGCGACCGCCGCCTACCAGATCGAGGGGGCGGCCACCGAGGACGGCCGAACCCCCTCCATCTGGGACACCTTCTCCCACACGCCCGGGAAGGTCTTCGAGGGCCACACCGGCGATGTGGCGGTCGACCACTACCACCGGTTCCACGACGACGTACGGCTGATGGCGGAGCTGGGGCTGACCGCGTACCGGTTCTCCGTGTCCTGGTCGCGCGTGCAGCCGACCGGGCGCGGGCCGGCCGTCCAGAAGGGGCTGGACTTCTACCGCCGGCTGGTGGACGACCTGCTCGCGCACGGCATCGAGCCGGTGCTGACGCTGTACCACTGGGACCTGCCGCAGGAGCTGGAGGACGCGGGCGGCTGGCCGCACCGCGCCACGGCCGAGCGGTTCGCCGAGTACGCCGGGATCGTCGCCGGCGCGCTGGGTGACCGCGTCGGGCGCTGGACCACGCTCAACGAGCCGTGGTGCACCGCCTTCCTCGGGTACGGCTCCGGCGTCCACGCCCCGGGGCGCACCGACCCGGTCGCCGCCCTGCGCGCCGCCCACCACCTGAACCTGGGGCACGGGCTGGCCGTCCAGGCGCTGCGCGCCGCGCTGCCGCCGCGTGCGGAGATGTCCGTCTCGCTGAACCTGCACGAGCTGCGGCCGCTCACCTCGGCGCCCGAGGACCTGGACGCGGCGCGCCGGATCGACGCGGTGGGCAACCGGATCTGGCTCGGTCCGATGCTGAAGGGGGCCTATCCGGAGGACCTGATGCGGGACACCGCCCACCTCACCGACTGGGAGTTCGTCCGCCCCGGCGACCTCACCGACATCAACCAGCTCCTGGACAACCTGGGCATCAACTACTACACGCCCACCCTGGTGGCGGCGACCCGCGAGGGCGACGACGCCCCGCGCAACGACGGGCACGGCGCCAGCGCCCACTCGCCGTGGCCCGGCTCGGAGGACGTCGCCTTCCACCAGCCGCCCGGCGAACGCACCGCGATGGGCTGGGCGATCGACCCGACGGGCCTGTACGACCTGCTGCTGCGCGTGGCCGGTGAGCACCCGGGGCTGCCGCTGCTGATCACCGAGAACGGCGCGGCGTTCGAGGACGAGGTCGGCGCCGACGGCACGGTGCACGACCCGCGGCGCCTCGCTTACGTGCACGGCCACCTGGAGGCGGTGCACCGGGCGATCACCGACGGGGCGGACGTCCGCGGCTACTTCCTCTGGTCGCTGCTGGACAACTTCGAGTGGGCGTACGGCTACGCCAAGCGGTTCGGCGCGGTGCACGTCGACTACCGGACGCAGCAGCGCACGCCCAAGTCGACCGCGCACTGGTACGCGCGCGTGGCCCGTTCGGGTGAGCTGCCCACCCTCGACGGGGCGTAACCGGCACCGACGAGTACAGGCCGAGGCCCCGGTCCCGCACCGGGGCCTCGGCGCGTCGCGGCCCCGGGTGCGTACACAATCGCCTCATGCGCGCACTCCTCCGCGGGTTCCGGAGCCGGGCCCTGCTGGTCGCGGCCGTCGTGGCGCTCGGTGCCGCGCCGGCCGCCGGCTGCGGCCGGGGCGGCGACGACCCGGCCGGCCGGACCGTCCTGACCGTGGGCCTCTTCGGGTCGTTCGGCTACGAGGAGGCCGGGCTCTACGACGCGTACACGCGGCTCCACCCGGACGTCGTGATCAAGCAGACGTCCATCCAGCGCAACGAGAACTACTACCCGCAGCTCCTCACCCACCTGGTCAGCGACAGCGGCCTCGCGGACGTCCAGGCCGTCGAGGCCATCAACATCGCGGAGGTCGCCGCCACCCAGGCGGACCGGCTGGAGGACCTGGGCCGGGCACCGGGGGTGCGCCGGGAGGACTTCCTGCCGTGGAAGTGGCGGCAGGCCACCACCCGGGACGGCCGCACGGTGGGCCTCGGCACCGACATCGGTCCGCAGGCCATCTGCTACCGCAAGGACCTCTTCGCCACAGCCGGGCTCCCCACCGAGCGGGACGCGGTCGGCCGGCTGTGGGCGGGCGACTGGCACCGGTACCTGGCGGCGGGCCGGCGGTACCGGGACCGGGCTCCCGGGGGCACCTCCTTCGTGGACTCGGCCTCCGGCGTCCTGTCGGCCATCACCGGCGGCAGCGCCCGGCGGTACTACGACGAGGACGGCACCGTCGTCTACAAGTCCAACCCGGCCGTGCGGGAGGCGTGGGACATCGCCGCCTCGTTCGCCACCGAGGGCCTGACGGCGCGGCTCCAGCAGTTCACCCCCTCCTGGGACCAGGCGTTCGCCAACGGGACGTTCGCCACCGTCTCCTGCCCCGCCTGGATGCTCGGCTACATCGAGGACAAGGCGGGCCCGGCCGGTGAGGACCGGTGGGACGTGGCCGCCGCGCCCCGGCCCGCCAACTGGGGCGGCTCCTTCCTCGTCGTACCGAGGTCCGGCGGGCACCGCGCCGAGGCGGCGAGGCTGGCCGCGTGGCTCACGGCGCCCGCGCAGCAGGCGCGGCTGTTCCAGCGGCGCGGCAGCTTCCCGAGCGCGTCCGCCGCCCACGCCCTCCCGGCGGTCGTCGGCGCCCGGCACCCGTACTTCGGCGACGCCCCGATCGGCCGGATCTACACTCGCGCCGCCCGGGGCGTCCCGGTGACCGTCCTCGGCCCGAAGGACCTGGTCATCGCGCAGAACCTGGCCGACGTCGGCATGCTCCAGGTCGACCAGAGGGGCCGGCGGCCCGAGGACGGCTGGGACGCGGCGGTCCGGACCATCGACAACGCACTGGACCTGTGACCGCCATGGCGAGCGACACGACGGCCCCCCTGCCCGAGCCCCGCGCGGAGCGGATCGCCCGGCGCGGCCGGTCGCACCGGTGGACCGTGCGGTGGGGCCCGTACGCGTACGTCGCGCCGTTCTTCGTGTTCTTCGCCGCGTTCGGGCTCTTCCCGCTCCTCTACACGGGCTGGGCCTCGCTGCACCGGGTGGAGCTGACCGCCCCCGGCGACATGGAGTGGGTGGGGCTGCGGAACTACTCCCGGCTGCTCACCGACGAGTTCTTCTGGAACGCGCTGCGGAACACCGTGACCATCGGCCTGCTGTCGACCGTGCCGCAGCTGCTGATGGCCCTGGGCATCGCGCACCTGCTCCACCACCGGCTGCGGGGCTCGACGTTCTTCCGGGTCGTCGCCCTCACCCCGTACGCCACGTCCGTCGCCGCCGCGACGCTCGTCTTCGTGCTGCTCTTCGGCAGGGACTTCGGGCTGGTCAACTGGGTGCTCGGGCTCGCCGGCGCCGACCCGGTCGACTGGCAGAACGGCACATGGACCTCGCGGTTCGCGGTGTCCACCATCGTCATCTGGCGGTGGACCGGCTACAACGCGCTGATCTACCTCGCCGCCCTCCAGGCCGTCCCCCGCGAGCTGTACGAGTCGGCGGAGCTGGACGGCGCGTCCCGGTGGCGGCGGTTCGCGCACGTCACCGTGCCGTCGCTGCGGCCGACGATCCTGTTCACCTGCGTCGTGTCGACGATCGGCGCCACGCAGCTCTTCGGCGAGCCGCTGCTGTTCAACGGCAGCGCGGGCGCGACCGGCGGCTCGGGCCACCAGTTCCAGACGCTGGGGCTGTACCTGTACGAGCAGGGCTGGGTGAATCTGCACCTGGGCCGCGCCTCGGCGATCGCGTGGGCGATGTTCCTGATCCTGCTGCTCCTCGGGGCGGTCGTCGCGCTCATCGACGCGTACCGGAGGAGGACGGGGTGAAGCCGCGGGCTCGCGCGGGGCTGCTGACGTACGCCGCGCTCATCGTGCTGACCGTGGTGTCGCTGTTCCCGCTCGTGTGGACGGCGGTCGCGGCGTCCAGCAGCAACGGCCGGCTGGCGCGGACACCGCCGCCCCTCCGGTTCGGCGACGACCTGCCGGAGAACCTGGCCGTCGCCTGGACGGACGCCAACATGGGAACGGCGCTGCTCAACACGACCATCGTGGCGGGCACGGTCGCGGCGGGCACGGTCCTGTTCTCCACGCTCGCCGGTTTCGCCTTCGCCAAGCTGCGCTTCCGCTTCAAGGACCTGCTTCTGCTGCTGGTGATCGGCACGATGATGGTGCCCCCGCAGCTGAGTGTGGTCCCGCTGTTCATGCTGGTCGCCGAACTGTCCTGGACGGACCGGCTCCAGTCGGTCGTCCTGCCGGCCCTGGTGAGCGGCTTCGGGGTGTTCTTCATGCGCCAGTACCTGGTGACGGCGCTGCCCACCGAGCTGGTCGAGGCGGCCCGGGTGGACGGGGCGAGCGGCCCGAGGCTGGTGTGGCACGTCGTCTTCCCGGCGGCCCGGCCCGCGATGGCGGTCCTCGCCATGCTGACGTTCGTGATGTCCTGGAACGACTTCTTCTGGCCGATCATCGCGCTCACCCAGAGCAACCCGACCGTCCAGGTGGCGCTGACGGGCCTCGGCCGGGGCTACATCCCCGACCAGTCGGTCATCATGGCGGGCGCCCTGCTGGGCACCCTGCCGCTGCTGCTGGTCTTCGTGGTGTTCGGCCGCCAGATCGTCGGCGGCATCATGCAGGGCGCGGTGAAGGGGTGAGTACGCGCCCGGGGAGGGGTGCGCTCCGGCCGGGTGGGGGGCGGGCCCGGCCGGAGCGCCGGAGGGGTGGCTACCGGTAGGCGGCGAACGCCTTGGTGAAGGCCAGCGGCTGCTGGACGATCGAGCTGCACGTCGCGTCCGCGTGGTTCACGGCCCCGGCCGCGCACTGCTTGTCGCGGGTCGAGGACCACATCGACAGCCGGCCCAGGCCCTTGGACCGCGCGAAGTCGACGAGCTGGGTCGCGTCGTCGACCGTGAAGACCTCGGTGGTGACGTCGTTGACGCCGATCATCGGGGTGACGGCCACGGTCTTCCAGGCGGCCGCGTCCGTCAGCCCGAGAACGCCCTTGATCTGCGCCTGGGTGGCGGTCGCGGCCTGGACGGCGTACTGACCCATGTCGCCGCCGTACGCCGGGCCGTAGTCCATCGCCATGACGTTGACGGCGTCGGTCCGCACGCCGTTCTTCCTGGCGTCCGCGAGCAGGTCGACGCCGGGCTGGGTCAGCCCCTCGGGCATGACCGGCAGGGTGAAGGAGACGTCCAGGCCCGGATGCGCCTTCTGGAGCTGCGCGATGGCCTGGGCGCGGCGGGTGTTGGCGGCAGTGTCGGGGAGGGCCGCGCCCTCGATGTCGAAGTCGACCTTGGTGAGGGCGTACCGGTCGACGACCTCGCCGTACGCCCTGGCGAGGTCGCCGGCCGTGGCGCAGTCGAGGGCCAGTTCGTGACCGGCCGCGCCGCCGAAGGAGACGCGCACGTCGCCGCCCTTGGCGCGCAGGGCTCCGATCTGGGCGGCGACCCTGTCGTTCGCCAGGCCGGTGACCCCGCCCCACAGGGGGGCGCAGGAACCGCCGGAGGTGATGAAGGCGAGGGTGAACTCCTTGACGCCGGTCCTGGCGGCGGTGTCGAGCAGGTCGTACGCGGGGTACAGCGAGGTGTCGACGTACGGGGCGAACCGGCCGCCCGAACCCTGTGCGGGCGGTGGCGTGGGCGTGGAGGCCGTGGGGTTGGGCGTGGAGGCGGTCGGCGTGGGGGCGGGGGTGGACGCCGTCGGGGTGGGCGCGGGCGTGGGCCGCCCGGTGGGCCGTCCGCTCGGCTGCGGGGTAGGGCCGCCGCCGGCCGCGCACGTGACGCCGTCGATCAGGCATCCGACCGGGTCGCCCGCCTCGCCGGCCGCGCCGGTGACGAAGCCGACCGTGACGGAGGCTCCGGGCGCCAGCTCCTTGTTCCAGCTCGCGGGCCGCACCGTGACGTGCTGCCCCTCGACGGTGTGGTCGCCGTTCCACAGGGAGCCGATCCTCGTACCGGCGGGCAGGTCGAACTCCAGGGTCCAGCCGGACCGGGCCCGGTCCGTCTCGTTGGTGATGACGTACTGGCCCGTGTAACCGCCGTCCCAGGCGCTGGTCCTGGTGTACACGGCTGCCCCGTCGGCGGCGGCCTGCACGGTGCCGGTGAACGCGAACGCGGCCCCGCCGGTCACCGCGGCCGCCACGACCGCGCCGACCGCCTTGCTCCTGCCGCTCGCCCTGCGCCGGTGCGCGGCCCTGCCGCCGGTGCCGTCCGTGGTGCCCGTGCTGCCCATCGCGTGCCTGCCTCTGTGTACCGGGGGTTCTGTGGTGCGGCAGCACGCTAGCGAGCCGGAAGCGGACAAATGCACACTTCGGGACGGGAGTTGCGAACCTTAGGCTCCGCTTAAGGCAGCCATGGGAGCCGGTTAATGCTGGGGGCGGAACCGCCGGCGCTGCACGCGGTGTCCGCGCCTGCGTCCCTCGGACGTACCGCGCCGCCCGTCCAGCCCGATCCAGACGCGGACCTCCGTACCGCCGAGGACCGAGCGCCCGATGCGTACGTCCCCGCCGGTCGACTCGGCGACCCGGCGCACGATGTCCAGCCCGAGCCCCGTCGAGCCGTCCCGCGCCCCGCTGTTGCCGCGCGCCATGGCGGCCTCCGGGTCCACGATGCCGGGTCCCGCGTCCGAGACGAGGACGATGACGGCGTCGTCGCCGTTGTGGACGTCCACCGAGAAGGCGGTGCCCTCCGGGGTGTGGCGGAAGACGTTGCCGAGCAGCGCGTCGAGCGCGGCGACCAGTTCCGGGCGGGCGACGGGGATGCGGACGGGTCGGTCGACGCCCGCGAGGCGCACCTCGCGGGCCTCGTCCTCGGCCAGCGCCGACCAGAACTCCATCCGCTCCCGTACCACTTCGGAGGCGTCGCACCCGGCGCCCGGGCCGCTCGCCCGGGTCTGCGGCTTGGCCTGTCTGGCGGTACGGATGATGGTGTCGACCTCCCGCTCCAGTTGCGCCACGGCCGTCCGCGTCTGTTCGGCGGCGGGCCCGTCACCGAGCGAGGCGGTGTTGAGGCGCAGCACCGTCAGGGGGGTGCGGAGCCGGTGGGAGAGGTCGGCGGCCAGCTCGCGCTCGTTGGCGAGGAGCCGGACGACCTGGTCGGCCATGGAGTTGAAGGCGATGGCGGCGGACTTGAGCTCGGTCGGCCCCTCCTCCGGCACGCGTGCGCCGAGTTTCCCCTCCCCCAGCTCATGGGCGGCGTGCGCGAGCCGCTGGGCGGGCCGCACCATGCGGACGCCGAGCCGGTCGGCGACGGCGACCGAGCCGACGACCAGCCCGACGCCCACACCGGCGAGGATCAGCCACGCGGTGGTCAGGCCGTTGGTGACCTCCCCCTCGGGGACGTACACCTCGACGATCGCGATCTGGCCGGTGCTGATGGCGGTCGGCTGGAGCAGGGCGTAACCGCCGGGCACCTCGGTGGTCGAGGCTCTCGGTACGCGCTGGACGGTGGCGAGGTCCCCGGCGGTGGCCCGGCCCGTGCCGATCTCCATGGGCTCGGCGCCCGTGGACGCCGGGATGTGCACGGCCAGGCGCCCGGCGGCGCCCGCCTGGGTGGAGGCGACGGCCCGGTCGAGCTGGGCGCGGTCGGTGGTGATGGACAGGGAGGTGCCGATGGCGGCGGCCTGCCGTTCGGCGTTGGTGAAGGCCCGGTCGCGGGCCATCTCCCTGATGACCAGCCCCAGGGGCACGGCGAACGCGACCACCACCATCACCGTGACGGCGAGCGCCACCTTGACGAGCGCCCACCTCACCGCGGCGGCTCCAGCTTCACGCCGACGCCCCGCAGGGTGTGCAGGTAGCGGGGGCTGGCGGCGGTCTCGCCCAGTTTGCGCCGCAGCCACGACAGGTGGACGTCGATGGTCTGGTCGTCCCCGTACGACTGCTGCCACACCTCGGCGAGCAGCTCCTTGCGCGGGACGACCACGCCGGGGCGGCCGGCGAGGAACGCCAGCAGGTCGAACTCGCGCCGTGTCAGGTCCAGGCGCGCGCCGTCCAGTTCGGCCCGGCGGCGCAGCGGGTCGACGGTGAGCCCGCCGACCCGCAGGACGCTGCTGGGCGGGGCCTCGCCGGCGGCCGCGCGGGAGCGGCGCAGCACGGCGGCCATCCGCGCGGACAGGTGTTCCACCGAGAACGGCTTGGTGAGGTAGTCGTCGGCGCCGTCGTTGAGCAGCCGTACGATCTCGGCCTCGTCGTCCCGCGCGGTCGCGATGATCACCGGTACGTCGGTGATGCCGCGCAGCATCTTCAGCGCCTCGGACCCGTCCAGATCGGGCAGTCCGAGGTCCAGGATGACGACGTCGAACCGGAAATGGGCGACCTCGCGCAGCGCCTCCAGTGCCGTGCCGACGCTCCGTACGGTGTGGGAGGCCTCGGTCAGGTGCCGGATGAGGGCGGAGCGCACGAACTGGTCGTCCTCGACCAGGAGCACACTTGCCATGGGCGGCACCGTACGCCATACGGCGGAACGAGGGGGACCGGTGTTGATCTCTGGGGCGTGTGGTGCAGGATGACCCGGATGCGTAGAGGACTCGTTCACGCCCTGGCGTGGTCGCTCGCCACGGGCGCGGCGGTCACTCTGTCGTGGTGGGGGGTGCACACCGTGATGGCCGGGACGGCGTACGACCCGCCGCGTGCCCTGCCGATCACCGCCGACCGCCCGGCGACGACCCCGGCCGTGTCGCCGCGGGCGTCGTCGACGCGGCGCCCGAAGCCCTCCCCGACGCCCCCGGCGCCGAGTCCCACGCCGCCCCCGGCGATCTCGTCCGCCCCGGGGAGCGAGCCGCCGGTCACCCCCTCGCGCCGGTCGACGCCCGCGCCGCCGCCGTCGAGCACGCCGCCGTCGAGCGGCGGCGAGGTGAAGAGCTACACCGTGGACGGCGGCCGGGTGGTGTTCGACATCGGTGCGGCGTCGGCGGAGCTGGTGTCGGCGACGCCCGCGTCCGGCTGGCAGATGCAGGTGTGGAAGCAGCCGACGTACATCAGGGTGACGTTCAGCCGGGACGGCACGGAGATCGACGTGTTCTGCACGTGGCACGACCACGCGCCGACGGTGCAGATCGACGAGCGGTAGGGGCCCGGCCCCCGCCGGGCGGCCCGGTCACCCGAACGCGGAGGCGGGCGGTGCGGGCGAGTCCTTGGCGCTCTCGTCGGTGACGGCGGCCGCCCCGCCCGTGAAGTCGGTCAGCTCCCGCCCGTGCACGACGCGCCCCGGGTGCGGATCGGTCGCGACCCTGCGGGTCAGCTCCGCGACGGGCAGGGCCGTGTGGGACGCGAGGAGTACGGCGTTGCCGAAGAGGCGCCCGCGCAGCACGGCCGGGTCGGCGGCCAGCGCGAGTTCGGGGAAGACGGCGGCGGCGGTGGCGATCTGGCCGCGCAGGTGGGCCAGCGGAGGCCCGTCGGCGAGGTTGGCGGCGTAGTGCCCGCCGGTCGCGAGCACCCGCAGCACCTCGGTGAGGAACTCGGTGCTGGTGAGGTGCGCGGGGGTGCGGGCGCCGCTGAACACGTCCGCGACGACCAGGTCCGCCCAGCCGTCCGGCACCTTGCCGAGCCCGGCGCGGGCGTCGGTGGCGCGTACCCGGACGCGGGCGCCGGGGTCGAGCGGCAGCTCCCGGCGGACCAGCCCGACGAGGGCCTCGTCGACCTCGACGACCTGCTGGGTGGAGCGGGGCCGGGTGGCGGCGGCGTACCGGGCGAGCGTGAAGGCACCGCCGCCCAGGTGGACCACCTTCAGGGGGCGGCCCGGCGGGGCGACGAGGTCGATCACATGGCCGAGCCGCCGCTGGTAGGCGAACTCCAGCCGGGCCGGTTCGTCCAGGTCCACGTGCGACTGGGGCGCCCCGTCGAGGAGCAGGGTCCAGGCCCTCGCCCGCTCGGGGTCGGGTATGAGCTCGGCGACCCCGCCGGCCACGGTCTCGACGACGGCCTCGGGCGCCGCTGCCCGCCCGCGCCGCTTGTTCCTTGCCATCCGGCCATTATCCGTGCTCCCGCCCCGCGCCCGCCCCGGCTCCGGAGCGGGGACGGCGGACGGGGAGGGTGGGGTGGCTGCCGGCGGACGCGGACGGGCGGGGGCGCCGTCCGCCGGGCCCGCGTCACCGGCAGTTGTCGGCGGCCTCGATCAGGCGGGCGGCTTCACCGAGGGCTTCGCGCAGCACCACCGGGTCGGTGACCGGGCCGGTGTCGTCCGGCGGGAGCAGCCAGCCGGTGCCGGAGTCGGGCGGCTCCGGCTCGGCGCCGGGCAGGGGCGGGATCCGCAGTCCGCGCCCGGACGTCCGGGTGCAGGCGCTGCCCGGCAGGTCCCAGCCGGCGGCGGTCCCCGGCGGCACGAGGAAGCCGAGGGTGTCGCACGAGCCGTCGTGCAGCACCGGCCCGACCAGTGGGGCGCCGCCGCGCCGCAGGATGTCGACGGCCTCCAGGCCCTGCCGGGCCGGGACGGTCACCAGATCGCAGGGTTCGCCCTCTCCGGGCGGGGCACTCGCGTCCGGCGTCGGCCAGTGCACCGCGGTGGTCCCCGACGCATCGCCGGACTGCGGGTTCGCCTGCATGCCGACCTCCAACAAGGGATCCCTCCTCGCTCGAGTCCCCGTGTGGAGACACGTTGCGTCTCTCCACATGGTTCAACGCGCACGCGCGTCAACGGCTACGGCGGCACGCCGCCGCAAAGGATGGCAGTTCATGGCGGATCACGTGCGAGATATCCGATTTGTAGCCAAACCCTGTGTGTCCGGGCCGTCACAGCAGGTACGTTCTAGCCCGCCGGAACAACGCGACGCGGTACGCGGGAGAGGGCTCGGCCATGGCGACGTCACGGGCAGTTCCCAACCTCGCCTTCCGCCGCCTGCGCGGGCAGCGCTCGCCCGGGGAGTTCGCGGCGGCCGTCCGCAGGGCCGCGCGGGAGATCGGCGAACAGGTCGCCTGCGACGCCCGTTACGTCGGACGCGTGGAGTCGGGCGAGATCCGCTGCCCCAACTACGCCTACGAACGGGTGTTCCTGCACATGTTCCCGGGTCTGTCCCTGACGGACCTGGGGTTCGCCGCCCGGGAACACGTCCGCGGCCGGCGGGCGCGTGCCGCGGCCACCGCCCACGCGCCGGCGCCACGGATCACCCTGTTCAACGATGAGGAGAGCGACGTGCTGCGTCGCGCATTCATGACGAGCGGCACCGCCACCGTGGCGGCCGCATCGCTCCGTCTCGGCGCCACCGTCCCCGCCCCGCGAGCCGGGGGCAGGTTCGGCGAGACCGAGGTGAACGCCGTCGAGGAGGCCGTACGACGGATTCGCCTGCTCGACGACCGGCATGGCGCCGACCGGCTTTACCGGACGGCCGCCGAGCCGTTGCGCACCGCGTACGCGCTGCTCGACACGGGCACGGCGGTCCGCCGGTCGACGGCCGACCGGATGCAGGCGGGCGCCGGTGAACTGGCGCTCTCGGTGGGGTGGCTGGCGCACGACTCCGGCCGCCTGGACGACGCCCGCTCCCACTACGCGGAAGCGCTGGCCACCGCGCGCGTGGTGGGCGATCCCGCCCTGGAGGCCCATGCCTTCTCCAACGCGTCCTTCCTGGCCAGGGACTCGGGCCGGTACCGCGAGGCGGTGCGGGCGGCGCAGGCCGGGCAGCGGGCCGCCCGGCACCTGCCCTCACCGCGCCTGCCGGCCCTGCTGACGCTCCGGGAGGCGGGCGGCTGGGCGGGGCTGGGCGACCGGGCGGCGTGCGAGGAGGCCCTGGGCCGGGCGCACAGGCTGTTCGGGCGCGGGCCGGGCGACGCGGACCCGGAGTGGATGTCGTTCTTCGGCGAGCCGGAGCTGGAGGCACTGGAGGCGCAGTGCTGGTCGGCTCTCGGCGACTGGCCGCGCGCCGTCCGGCACGCGCACCGCGCGGTGGTCCTCCAGGACCCGCACTTCACCCGCAACCTGGCGCTGTACCGGGCCCAGTTGGCGGCCGACCTGGCGCGCGGCGGCGCGCCGGAGGAGGCCGCGGCGACCGGCGAACGGGTGCTGGACCTGCTGGACCAGGTCCAGTCGAGCCGTATCCACGCCATGCTGGCCGACACGGCCCGCCTGCTCGCCCCGTACGCCGCCGACGCCGCGGTGACGGCCTTCCTGGACCGCCGCGCGGCGCTGCGCGGGGTGACGGACGGCGGGGCCCGCTGAGCGCCACCGCTCCGGGGTGTCGTGGCGTGGATCACCTGACGATTCATCCGATTGGGCGAGTAATGATCCGCTTGACCGTCGAGAACAGGTCTGGACCGCCTGGATTCGGCCCCGTAAAGTCGCTCCGCTTATCCGATCTTCACGGAATCCTCAGATTGTGAGTGCGGCAGAGTGACGAGACGTAGGCACCGCGGTGGAGCGGTGCGGGGGGTAGCGGCAAGTGCGGTCGCGCTGCTGGCTGTCGGGGGCGTGCTCAACGCGTCGCTCGCCGACGCCTGGGCCGCCGCCACGCCGGGCGACGCCGAGTCCCGGGAGGTGTCGTCACGCGTTCCCGCCGACGATGCCGCGCGGGGGAAGGCGTTCTGGCAGGACGACGTGCTGCCCGCCAAGTCGGCGGAGCAGCGGGCCTCGGAGCAGGCGGTGGCCAAGGGGCAGCGGGTCGAGGTCGGCTCGCTGACGAACGAGACGAACCGGGTCTTCGCCAACAGCGACGGAACGTTCACGGTGGAGACCTCGCCCGTTCCCGAGCGCGTCCGCAAGGGCGGGACGTGGGTGCCGATCGACACGTCGCTCGTCGCCCGTGCGGACGGCCGGCTGGTCCCGAAGGCGGCGCAGGACGTGGTGCTGTCCGGCGGTGGTTCCGCCCCGCTGGCGACCATCACCCGCGACGGCAAGACGTACGAGCTGGGCTCGCCGTGGAAGCTGCCCGCCCCCAAGGTGGACGGGTCCCTGGCGGTCTACGAGTCGGTCCGTCCCGGGATCGACCTGGTGGTGCAGGTGCGCCCGGACGGCTTCACCCAGAACCTGGTGGTCCACTCGCGCCAGGCGGCGGCCGACCCGGCGTTGGCGGCGATACGTTTCCCCGTCAGGACCACGGGCCTGACGGTCAAGACCTCGCCGAGCGGCAGCGTCTCCCTCGTGGACGCGGGCGGACACGCGGTGTTCTCCAGCAGCGCCGCGCTGATGTGGGAATCCCCGGACACCTCGGCCGCCCCCGCGGCGACCACGGCCCGGCACGCGTCGCTCACCGCCGCCGCCGGGACGGCCGGCGAGGACAGCCCTCTGCTCGCCGACCCGGCGGCGAAGACCGCCGTCGCGGACGTCGCCATGGCCGGCGGCGCGCTCTCCCTGACACCCGACCGTTCGTTCCTGTCGGCGGCCGACACGACCTACCCGGTCGTCATCGACCCTCCGGCGGTGAGCGCCAGCCTGACCGGCTGGACGACCATCTGGTCGAACTCCTCGGGCACGTCGTTCTGGAGGACCTCACACGCTCTGGGCGTGGGGTACGACGCCTACGTCGACAACAAGAAGGCCAAGTCGCTCTTCCAGTTCGACACCCGCCGGGTGGCGGGCAAGAAGATCCTGAACGCGACGTTCACCGCGTATGCGATCTGGTCCGCGAACTGCGACAAGAGGGACGTCAACCTCTACCGCACCAACCCGATCTCCGGCTCCACGACGTGGAGCAACCCGCCGACCGGCTGGTCGTACGTCACCAAGGTGTCGGCGGCCAAGGGCTTCTCCTCCAGCTGCCCCGACGGTGACGTGGAGTTCAACGCCACCTCCGCGGTCGCGTACACGGCCAAGGCCAAGTCGACGACGACGACGCTGGGCCTGACGGCCAGTGACAGCGACCCGATCGCCTGGAAGCAGTTCATGTCCCCGGCCGACGACCGGGCGACCTCCAGCCGCAAGCCGAGGCTGTCGATCACCTACATCTCCCCGCCGACGGCCGCCCCGTCCTCGGTGAAGCTGTCGGAGCCGAACGTGGCCTGCTCGGCGTCCACCTCCCCGGCCCTGATCCGCGACACCACGCCCCGCGTGACGGGCACGCCCACCTCCGCGGACGGTTCCAACGCCAGCCTGCGGCCGAACTTCGAGCTGTACGCCGGATCCAGCACCACCCCCGCCACGCTCGCGCCGAGCACCTGGACCGCCAGCGGAACGGCCGGGTCGGCCCCGACCGCGACGCTGACCAGCGGCACGACGTACAAGTTCCGTGCGCGCACCCAGTACCGCTACACCTGGGACGGTTCCACCGGCTACGTGTACGGACCGTGGTCGGGCTACTGCTACTTCAAGGTGGACGTCAGCGCCCCGCCCCAGCCGACGGTGACGTCGGTCGAGTACCCGGAGTGCGCGGGTACGACCTGCGAGGCATCCCCCGAGACCGGCAGCGTCGGCCAGACCGGCACGTTCAAAATCAGCGCCGGTGCGAGCGACGTGCGCCGCTACGACATCTGGCTCAACGGCTCCCTGCTGGAGAGCAAGCGGTACACCGTCAACACCTCCAGCTACGAACGCAAGGTCACCCCGACCAAGCGGCTGACGAACACGCTGCGCGTCCAGACGTTCGACGCGGCGGGCAACCCCAGCGCGAGCAAGGACTACCTGTTCAAGGTCGCCGCCGCCTCCAGCCCGGTGGGTGAGTGGAAGCTGGACGCCACCGGCTACAACGCCGCCGGAAGCAACCACGCGCTGACCCTCGGCGGCGGCGCGGCCTGGACCCCGGCCACCCGCCTCGGTTCCGGCCTGCGCCTCAACGGCACCAGCGCCTACGCGGCCACCTCCGGACCGGTCGTGGACACCACGGCCAGCTTCTCCGTCTCGGCGTGGACGAAGCTGGGCAGCCGTGACGAGACCAACACCGTCGCCAACCAGAACGGCACGAACGTCGGCGCCTTCCAGCTGTACTACTCCAGCGCCTACGACCGGTGGATCTTCAACCGCTACACCTCCGACGGCAGCAGCCTCGTGCGGGCCGTCTCGACCCGGCCGGGCGTCGTCGGCGCCTGGACCCACCTGCTGGCCGTCTACGACCGTGACGCCCAGCAGATCCGCCTCTACGTCAACGGCCGTCTGGAGGCCACCACGGCGTACACCACGCCGTGGGCGGCGACCGGCCCCTTCGAGGTCGGCCGGATGAAGGGCACCGACGGTGCTCCCAGCAGCTACTTCCGGGGCGACATCGACCAGGTCCAGGCGTGGAACCGCGTCGTGTTCCCGGACGAGATGTGGTCGCAGGCCAATGTGGAGAACCCCCAGACCGGCCACCCCCAGGCGGCCCTGCTGGCGCACTGGAACATGGACGACGCCTCCGGCACCACGGCCCCCGACGCCTCCGGCCGGGGCAACGCCCTGACCCTCCAGCCGGGAGCGGGCTTCCTCGCGGCGGACGACCCCGCCCACGGCACGGTGCTGAACCTGCCGGCCGACCAGTCCGGCAGCGGCTCCGCCCCGGTGAAGCTGGACGAGTCGGGCAGCTTCACCGTGGCCGGCTGGGTCAACCTGAACCCGGACAGCCTGGAGAACACCACCGTGGCGCACTCCCCCTCGGTGTTCGCGCACCCGGGTCTGCAGCGCAACGCGTTCCGCCTGTGGTACCGCCAGGAGATCGGCGAGGCGGTCGGTGACTGGAACTTCGGCGTCTACGAGACCGACGTCCTCGAAGGCCCTGCCGCCACCATCACCTCCGAGCAGGTCAACCCGCCCGGCAACTGGATCCACGTGGTCGGCGTGTACGACTCGGCGAACCAGTCCGCCAAGCTCTACCTCGCGGGCTCACGCGAGGGCGCGGAGGACGGCGTCTTCGTCGACACCGTCTTCCAGTCCGACCAGCCCCTGACCGTCGGAACAGCCAGGCGCCACGACACCGGCGCCTGGGGCAACCTCCTGCGCGGCCAGCTCGACGACATGCGCGTCTACGCCGGCGTGCTCTCCGAGGCGGAGATCACCCAACTGGCGACCGTCGACGAGCCCCCCGTCGAGATCGGCTGACATCCCTCTTCACGCCAGTTCCCTGGTGTGATCCACACGCGGTGGTGGGCCGGGCCGCACGCCCGGCCCACCACCGCTGTCCAGAATGCGGAGAAACCCCTTGACCAGCACACAAAGGGTGCTGCCGTCATGGTCGTGGAACAGAGCCGGCCGCCGCCGAATAGCGGCGGTCGCCCTTCCCGTGACCACGGCCATCGTCACCACCCTGCTGGGCGCGGCACCGGCCCAGCGGTTCGAACGCGACCACAGCGCCTTGGAGAAGCCGGACTTCGGCAGAGCCGAGGCGTTCGAGGCCAAGCACAAGAAGATCCCCGACCCCACGCTCCAGGCCGCGACCAGGACGCGTGAACAGGCGGCCCGCAAGGTCGTATGGCCCGCGGCCGGCGCCGCGAGCACCACCATCCCGGCCAAGCAGAACGCCGGGGCCAGGGCCGGTGGCCTGCCCGTCGCCCTCGGCCGACCGCTGCCGGCGAAGACGGCCAGGTCCGCGAAGGCCCGCGCGTCAACGACGGGAAATCCGCCACAGGCGGCGCCGGCGAAGGCCGAAGTGAGGATTCTGGACCGTGCCAGGACCGCCAGGCTCGGCATCGACGGTGTGGTCATGACCGTCCGCCGCGCGGACGGCGGAACCGACCCGTCCGGGCTGTCCGTCGCCCTCGACTACAGCGGCTTCGCCCACGCCTACAGCGGCAACTGGGCATCGCGTCTGCGTCTGGTCCAGCTCCCGGCCTGTGCGCTCACCACCCCCGAGAAGCCCGCGTGCCGCACCACGACGCCGGTCCCGTCCGCGAACGACACGGCGGACCGGACCCTCACCGCCCAGGTGACCACACCGAAGGCCACCACGGCCCAGGCCCGCAGCGCGAGCGCCTTCACGGTCCTCGCCGCCTCGGCCGGCACCTCCTCGGACCAGGGCACCTACGAGGCCACCCCGCTGTCGCCGTCGGCGACCTGGTCGGGCGGCGGCTCCAACGGTGACTTCACCTGGTCGTACCCCATGGACGTCGTACCGGCCCCCGCCGGTCCCACGCCGTCGGTGGCGATCGGCTACTCGGCGCAGGGCGTGGACGGCCGCACCTCCTCGACGAGCGCCCAGCCGTCGTGGGTCGGTGAGGGATTCGACCTGCCGACCTCGTACATCGAGCGCTCGTACGGGTCGTGCGACGACGACGGCCAGGACGGCAAGCACGACCAGTGCTGGAAGGAGGACAACGCCTCCATCGTCCTGAACGGCAAGTCGAGCAGCCTGATCCTGCTCGACAAGACCAAGGGCACCTGGCGCCTCCAGGGCGACGACGGCGAGCGCGTCGTCCGCACCACCGGCGCGGTCAACGGCGACGACGACGGTGAGCAGTGGACCGTCACCACCACCGACGGCACCCAGTACGTCTTCGGCAGGAACCGGCTGCCCGGCTGGGCCGCCGGCAAGGCCGAGACCAACTCGGTGTGGACCGTCCCGGTCTTCGGCGACGACTCCGGAGAGCCCGGCCACGACGCCGGCACCAGCTTCTCCGCCCGCGCCAAGACCCAGGCCTGGCGGTGGAACCTCGACTACGTCGTCGACCCGCACGGCAACGTCATGACGTACTGGTACGACAAGGAACTCAACTCCTACGCCAAGAACGGCACCACCGGGAACGGCACGGAGTACGTCCGCGGCGGCCACCTCAAGCGCATCGACTACGGCCAGCGCACCGACACGGTCTTCTCCACCACCCAGCCCGCGGCGGCCCGGGTGAAGTTCACCGTCGCCGAGCGCTGCGTCCCGGTCAGCGGCGGGGAGACCTGCACCACGCTGACCGAGACCAACCGCAACGCCTGGCCGGACGTCCCGTACGACCAGATCTGCAAGAAGGACACCGTCTGCACCGACCAGCCGGCCCCGTCCTTCTTCTCCCGCAAGCGCCTCACCGGTGTGACCACCCAGGTCTACAAGGGCACGGGCACCGGCGCGGACACCGACTACCGGGACGTCAACCACTGGGCTCTCAGCCAGTCCTTCCCCGACCCGGGTGACGGGTCGAACGCCGGCCTGTGGCTGAAGTCCATCCAGCACACGGGCCGGGTGGGCACGCCCATCGCCCTGCCGGCCATCACCTTCTCCGGTGTCCAGATGCACAACCGGGTGGACAGGACGGGTGACGACGTACCGCCGTTCATCAAGTGGCGTGTCCGCACCGTCACGTCGGAGACCGGCTCCGTCCTGACGGTCAACTACTCCGATCCGGAGTGCGTCGCCGACACCAACATCCCGGCCGCGCTCGACAAGAACACCAAGCGCTGCTACCCGGTGAAGTGGATCCCGCCGTCCAACCCGACGCCGGGCGAGAACCCGGCACCGCGCACCGACTGGTTCCACAAGTACGTCGTCACCCAGGTCACCGAGTCGGACCCGACCGGCGGCGCGCCGCTGAAGCAGACCGACTACACCTACAGCGGTGGCGGCGCGTGGGCGTACGACGACCAGTCACCCATCACCCCGGCGAAGTACCGCACGTGGGGCATCTGGCGCGGCTACGAGAACGTCACCACCACCACCGGTGAGGTGGCGGGCGTCCGCTCCAAGTCGACCAGCCTCTTCTACCGGGGCATGCACGGCGACAAGCAGCTCGACGGCAGCACCCGCACGGAGACGCTCACCGACTCCAAGGGCACGACGGTGAACGACGAGGAGCAGTACGCCGGCCAGACACGCGAGGCCATCACGTACAACGGCACCACCGGCGGCGAGATCTCCGGCACGATCACCACGCCGTGGTCGCAGAACACCGCGACGGCGACGCACTCGTACGGCACGGTGCGGGCCTGGATGACGCGTACGGCCAAGGAGGTCAAGCGGACCCCGGTGCCCGGTGGCACCGAGATCACCTCGACCGTCTCGACCACCTACGACCCGCAGAGTGGCCAGCCGCTGACCGTGGAGACCGAAGGCGGCGGGGTCAAGGACTGCACGCGGACCGAGTACGCCAAGAACACGACGGACTGGCTGCTGACGTACGTCAAGCGCGCGGAGAAGGTCTCCGTGGGTTGCTCCGTCACGCCGGTCCGCACCGGTGACCCGAAGACGACGGATGTCATCTCCGACGTCCGTACGTCGTACGACGGGCAGGCGTGGGGCGTGGCCCCCACGAAGGGTGACGTCACCACCCAGCAGCGCGTCACCGGCTACAGCGGTGACATCGCGCAGCTGCAGACGGTGGCGACCGCCAAGTACGACGCCTCGGGCCGCCTCACCGACCAGTGGGACGTCGACGGCACCCGCACCAACCACATCGACTACATTCCCGCGGCCGGCGGGCCGCTGACGGGCAAGAAGGAGGTCAACGCCCTCGGACACACGGTGACGACGGAGATCGCGCCCGACTGGGGCTCGAACACCGTAAGCATCGACCCCAACGGGAAGCGCACCGAGAGCGCCTATGACGCCCTCGGCCGCCTGACCGACGTCTGGCTCGCCGACCGCGACCGGGCCGCGAGTCAGGCCCCGAGCCGGAAGTTCGAGTACAGGATCCAGAAGAGTGACGCCTCCTGGGTGGCCACCAAGTCGCTCAACAACGACGGCACCACGTACCAGACCGCCTACGCCATCTACGATGCCCTTCTGAGGCCTCGACAGACGCAATCGCCCGCGGCGGTGGGCGGTGGCCGCGTCATAGCGGAGACCAGGTACGACACCCGTGGCCTCGAGGCGGAGTCCTCGGTGGACTACATCGACGCCACCGCTCCGTCCGGTCAGCTCGCCACCCTGCTGACCGCCTCCCCCGCCGGTACCCGGACGGTCTACGACGGAGCCGGTCGGCCCACGGTCGAGATCACCCTCGTCCAGGAGAAGGAGCACTCCCGGACCACCACGACGTACGAGGGCAACGCGACGACGGTGGAACCGCCGGCCGGCGCGTCCGCCGTGCGCGAGGCGGTCGACAGCCGGGGCCGCCTCGCCGAGAAGAGGGAGTACGACGGCAACAAGGCGACGGGAGCCTACACCCGGCTCACCTACACCTACGGTCGCGCCGACCTGCTGACCAAGGTGCAGGACAACGACGGCAACGCCTGGGAGTACGCCTACGACTTCATGGGCCGCCAGACCAGCGCCACCGACCCCGACGCGGGAGCGTCCAGGAAGGAGTACAACCACCTCGACCAGGTCAGCGTCACCGAGGACGCCAGAGGCAACATCCTCAGCCACACCTACGATCTCCTCGGGCGGCCGACCGGCCGGCTCTCGGGCCGTATCCCCGTCGTCAACGGCGTTCCCACGATCGACGACTCCAAGTACCTGGCGCGCTGGTCGTACGACACCATCGCGCTCGGGCAGCCGACGTCCTCCATCCGGTACGAGGGTGGCAAGAGCGGCAAGGTCTACGCGACCACCAACGCCGCCTACGACCCGCTCTACCGGGTGCTGAAGGAGCAGTACACCATCAGCACGACCGAGGGTGCGGTGGCGGGCACTGGCACCTACACCATCACCAACGCCTACAACCTGGACGGTACGCCACAGAAGCGGACCATCCCGGCCATGGGCGGCCTGGCCCAGGAGGTGCTCACCTACGGCTACAACGAGCAGCGCCTGCCCACCACCCTCCAGGGTCTGACCGGCCTCGTCCGAGGAACGGACTACCTCCCGGCCGGTGAGCGCATCCGGACCACCCTGGGCGTCTCCTCCACCGCCAAGTGGACCGAGATCAACACCTCCTACGAGGACGGCACCAAGCGCCTGGCGCGGCAGACGGTCGTCTCGGAATCCAACAGCGGCACGGACTCCGACACGTACTACCGCTACGACCCGGCCGACAACCCGGTCGAGATCGACGACCGCTCCACCGCCGCGGGTGACAAGCAGTGCTTCACCTACGACGGGCACCGGCGGCTGAAGAGCGCGTGGACCGCGAAGACGGACTGCGCGACGGCGCCCACCACGGCGGGCGTCGGAGGGCTCGCGCCGTACTGGAAGTCGTACACGTACGACAGTGCCGGCAACCGCGAGACCGTGACCGACCACCTGGCCGCGGGCGGCGCCACCACCACGACGTACACCTACGACGAGACCACCGCCGACAACAAGCTCCGTCCGCACCTACTGTCCTCCACCACGACCAGTCCCGCGGACCCGACGAAGCCGGCCACGAGCTACACCTACGACGCGGCCGGCAACACCAGGACGCGCACGATCGGAGACAAGACCCAGAACCTCGAATGGGGGCCGGAGAACAACCTTGTCAAGGCGACGGAGGCGAACAGTTCCGAGATCTCGTTCCTCAACGACGCCAACGGCAACCGGCTGATCCGGCGCGACGCCAAGGGCACCACGCTGTACCTCGGCGAGACCGAGCTGCGGCACGACAAGGCGACCGGCAAGGTCGAGGCGACCCGGTACTACGGCCACGGCGGCCAGGTCGTCGCGGTGCGCACCCCGCAGTCGCTGACCTGGATGAGCGCCGATCACAACGGCACGGCCAGCGTGCAGATCGACGCAGCCACTCAGGCGGTGACCCGCCGGCAGATGCAGCCCTTCGGCGAGACGCGCGGCACGCAGCCGGCCAACTGGACCGGTGACAAGGGCTTCGTCGGCGGCACGCAGGACCCCACGGGCCTGACCCACCTAGGCGCCCGCGAGTACGACCCGACGACCGGCCGCTTCATCAGCGCCGACCCGGTGGCGGACCTGAAGGATCCGCAACAGATCAACGGCTACGCCTACAGCAACAACAACCCGGTCACCTTCGCCGACCCTGACGGCAAGTGGTTCTTCTCCGCCGCGTTGATCCGGCTCGTCCGGGCCATCATCCGGTACATCATGGCGGCACTTCAGGTGATCTACCGTCAGCAAGCGAGCTACAGGGCGTCCAGGAACGGTTCCCGAACCGGCCTGTCCGCCTCCGGGAGCGCCAGCTACGCCAGTACTTCCAGCAGTGCCGACAGCTGCCCCGCCATTCAGCGGAACTACGGAATCTGCAACAACAAGGAGCCGGAGAACCCGAAATCGCTCGGCCAGGCGGCCAAGGACGCGGCCGGAGGAATCGGTGACTTCCTCGCCGGCAGCGCCGACGCGCTGGAATACGCCACGGAGCCATGGTGCTGGTTCGGCGCGGACTGCGGTGTCCAGGACACGTACCGCGAGAAGGCGAAGGACGCCGGCGTCGAGGTGGGCTCCAAGGAGTACAAGGACACGGCTGAAGCGGCCGAAGCGGCTTCCTGGCTGGCCGGTGGCCTGGGACTCCTGAAGTCGATCATCAAGAGGGCCATCAAGGGCGGCTCGAAGGCTGCCGACAGTCCTTCCGACAAGGGCCCAGGAGCAGCCGTTGCCGCTCGCCCCGACTTCCACAGTCCCATGTCCGCCTGGGGGCACTACGAAAAGCACGTGATGGGGGTGAAGAGAAACAAGAAGGGCAAGATCACAGGCCCGACGAAGGAACCGCCCAACATGCCGGAGTTCAAGGGCCAGGGCGGTTACGAGCGCTATCGCGAAACGGCTCGTTCCTTCATGTCCGGAGCCGGCCCGGACGGCTCGGTCACGCTTCCCTCCGAATCAGGAGGCTTCTTCCGGATCAACAAGGAGTCGGGCTACTTTGGGTACATGAACGCCTCTGGAAGCATTTCGACCTTCTTCCGGCCGCACATGGATCCGATGCAGTACTTCCGGGAGCAGTTCAAGTGACCCGGCCGAGTCGGCAGACGCTGAAGTCCGCCTTCACCCGGGTGGCCGGTGCGGCGGGCTGGAAGTGGTCGGACGACCCTTGGAGATCGTGCGAGGGGTGGCGCGGCTTCGTCGAGGAGTGCGCAGAGGGCTACGAGATGGATTACAGCGAATACCTGCATGACATCTCGGTCAGGGACCTGCTGGACCTGGCCCTGAACGACGAGGCCACCCGGCGCGCCGAGGGGTTCGGGGATTTCCTGGCCGCCGTCCAGCGCGTCGACGACGCGTTCCGCGATCTCCTCGCGGGGGGCCCGGTGATCAGACCCGGTGAGCCACGGTGGTGGAGGCGTGCCCTCCCGCCGCACGGTGGTGAGGAGTTCGTCAGGGACGTACAGGAAAGGCTGGGTGTGCGGTTGACCGAGACCGCGTGAGCGTGCCGTACGAGCCACCGTGTGATGGTCGTGGCGTCGCGCGAAGCCGGGGCGTCCCTCGTCCGAGGGGCATGCTCGGAACCCGGTGAACAGGAGGCCCTCCCGTCCCGCAAGGGATGGGAGGGCCTCTCCGTGTCCGGGGTCCCGGAAGGCTCAGCCCTCCAGGTGCCCCGTGTCGTTCCAGCGCTCCAGCGCGGGGGCGCCGTAGGCCCAGCCCAGGGCGGACAGGCTCGTCGGGTCGAGGCGGACGCGGGCCGCGAAGGACACGGGCTCGCCCAGCCAGCGGGCGGCGATCGAGCGCAGGATGTGGCCGTGCGCGAAGACCAGCACGTCGCGGTCGGCCGAGCGGGCCCAGGCGACGACCTCGTCCGCGCGGTCGGACAGCTGCGCCAGGGTCTCCCCGTCGGGCACGCCGTCGCGCCAGATGAACCAGTCCGGCTCGATCGCCTTGATCTCGGGCGGGGTCATGCCCTCGTACGCGCCGTAGTCCCACTCCATCAGGGTGTCCCACCGCTCGGCGCGGTCGCCGAACCCGGCCAGCTCGCAGGTCTCCCGCGCGCGTGCCAGCGGACTGGTGCGGACCTCCACGCCCTCCAGGCCGTTCCAGGGGCTGCGGTGGAGCCGCTCGCCGAGCAGCTTGGCGCCGCGGCGGCCCTCCTCGAGCAGCGGTATGTCCGTCCTGCCGGTGTGCTTGCCCAGCAGCGACCATTCGGTCTGACCGTGCCGGGCGAGCAGGATCCGCGGTGCCATGGGGGCTCTCCAAAAGTTCGCGCGTGGTGTCCGTCCATCATCGCGCACGGGAGCGCGGGGCCACGAAGCGGGCGACCCGCACGGCGCCCGGCCGGCCGGCGCTCCGGCTGTCGCCGACGGGGACGACGGGGATCCGGGCCCCGATTGTCAGTGGCGGATGCGAGACTTCCGCGGGTGAGCGAATCCCTGGGCAGCGGACCGGTTCGACGTCCGCAGACGACACTCCGGCACCGGCTCGCCGAGCTGCGCGGCCCGGCGTCCGCGCCGCATCCGCTGGACGCCCGGGCGCTGGCGGCGCTGGCCGCCAATCCCGGCTGCCGGCGACGGGCGCTGCTGGACGGCGCCGGGGTGGACAAGGCGGCGCTGGCGTCCGCGCTCGGGGCGCCGTCGGGCTTCGGGCAGTCGCAGTTCGCGTTCATGCGCGGCAATGCCTTCGAGGCGAAGGTCAAGGCGGACGGCGGCGCCGAGCTGTTGCGGCTGCTGGGCGTGGACGGCCGGGAGGACGTCCACGTGCCGGACCTGGCGGCGGCCGGCCCGCAGGGCCGTGCGGCCCGTACGGCGCTGGCGCTGCGGGAGGCGACCGGGGCGGGCGCGTGGTCGCTGCTCGACCACCCGATGCTGGCCCTGGAGGTCGC
Organism: Streptomyces sp. NPDC045701; assembly: GCF_056432045.1. Taxonomy (NCBI): domain Bacteria; kingdom Bacillati; phylum Actinomycetota; class Actinomycetes; order Kitasatosporales; family Streptomycetaceae; genus Streptomyces; species Streptomyces sp. NPDC045701. The sequence goes on from NZ_JBWKJV010000002.1 coordinate 363,430, forward strand.
CGGTTCGCCCGCGTATTTGGAGCCGGACGCCGTGGTGGTGGGTCCCGACGGGCGGTGGACGGTCGTCGAGATCAAGTCCTTCCCCATGATCGACGGCTCGGCGGACGCGGCGAAGGTCGGCGCGGCGGCCCGGCAGGCCGCGGTGTACGTGCTGGCGCTGGAGCGGACCGCGCGCGTGACCGAGGGCGCGTCGGTGGCGCACTCGGTGCTGCTGGTGTGTCCCAAGGACTTCTCCAACCAGCCGACCGGTTCCGTCGTCGACGTGCGCAAGCAGCTGTCGGTGACCCGGCGGCAGCTGGCCCGGCTGACCCGTGTCGAGGACATCGCGGCCGCCCTGCCCGAGGGGGTCTCCTTCGACGTGACGGCGTGCTCGGCGGAGCAGCTGACCGCCGCGGTGGAGGCGGTCCCGCACGCGTACGCGCCGGAGTGCCTGGCCGCCTGCGAGCTGGCGTTCCACTGCCGGGACCGGGCCAGGGCGGCGGGCGCGGTGGAGGCGCTGGGCCGTTCCGTGCGGGGCGAGCTGGGCGGGCTGACGACGGTCGGCGCCGTGCTGGCGGCGGCGCGCGGGAGTGGGGACACTTCCTGCCCGGGCGAAGCCGGGAGCTCGGGGGACGGCGACCCGGACGACCCGGCGGTGTCCGCGCTGCGGCGGGCGGCGGCCCTGCGGGCGGAGGCCCTGGAGGAGGCGGGCGCATGTCGCTGATCTCGACGCTCGCGCGCCTGGAGGCCGTCGAGTCGGGGCGCGCCCAGCCGCTGGCCACCGTGCGGCACCGGCACGTGGCGGAGCGGCCGCTCGTGCTCGTACCGCTGACGACCGCCGGTGAGGCGGGCGCCCCGCTGGGGGCGCTGGTCGGGACGGATCCGGCGGAGCCCCGGCTGCTGGTCGTGCCGCAGCCGAGGGACCGGGACCTGCGGTTCGCGTTCCTCGCCGACCTCGCCGAGGCGGTCCTGCCGTACGTCGACGGGTTCGCGGACGACGTGGAGGCCGCCGAGCGCAGCGAGACGGACCCGGAGACCGGCAAGAAGGTCAAGGTCGAGGTGGAGCTGTGCGCGGACGCGCCGCAGCTGATCGTGCCGAGCCGCGCGGGTGTCGAGTACGTCCGGCTGCTGGGCCGCTCGATGCGGTTCCGCCGCACGGCCGAGCAGGACCCGGAGACGCCGTTCCCGGCGCCGCCGCGCGTCCCGCTGCTGGGCCGGTGGCTGACGCACTACGGGGAGCGGGCGCGGGTGCCGGGTTCGTCGCTGCTGCTGGCGGCGACCGACCTGCTGAACCGGCACTGGGCGACCGGCCAGTCGTCGCTGGAGGACCAGCACCTGGGGGCGCTGCTCGCCTGGATCGACGCGCCGGAGGGGAGTTCGGGCGCACAGGCGGCGCTGCGGGCCGAGCTGGGGCGCGACCGGGACGGGCAGCTGCTGTGCCCGCCGGCCGGCCCGGCGACCGACCCGGCGTTCGACAACCGGCTGCTGGCCCCCGCGATCGAGCGGTACGACCGGGCCCGGCAGGCCCTGGCGTCGGCCGAGGACGGGGAGGCGGCCGACGAGCGGCTGGGCGACCTGCACCGGGCCGAGCGGGAGATCCGGCGGCTGATCCTCAGCCAGGTGCGGCCGACGTGGCACGCCGTGTGGCGGGCGATCGAGCTGGTGCGCGAGCTGCCGCCGGGCTCCCGGGTGGCGGACCGGTGGACCCGCGACCGCTGGTCGTTCACCGGCCACCGGGACCGGGTGCGCGCGGGCGAGCCGCCGCAGCCGCGCCGGGACGACGCCGTGACGGCGGCGAACAAGCTGGCCGCGCGGGAGAGCGCGCAGACGCAGCTGGAGGCGCAGGAGGCGCTGGACGACCCGCTGGTGATGGCCGCGCGGCGGCTGACGGGCGAGGCGTTCGTGGCCGAGGTGGTGGAGGTGACGATGGCGTGGTCGGAGTCGAAACGGCCCGCGCCGCGCCCGCTGCTGACCGTCCGCACCGACGACCGGCCGCACCTCGGCGAGGGCGTGAGGGCGTACCGCTCGCTGGACGGCAAGCCGCAGGCCGCGGAGTTCGTGCGGTACGAGGAGGACGGGTCGCCGGTGCTGCGCGTCCTGGACCGGATGGGCCGCGGCAAGGACCCGGCGGAGGGCTCGGTGCCGGAGAAGGGCGACCGCCTGGTGTGGACGCTGTTCGAGCACGACCAGCGGGTGGGCCCGAAGCTGCCCGACCCGGAGGAGACACCCTGGACGCACGGCGGCCCGCCGCGGCCGGACGCGGTGGAAGCCCCTGACGCCGTGACACCGGAGGACCTGCTGTGACGCCCGTTGCCTTCGACCCTTCCGCCGAGGCGGCCGGGGCGACCCGCCGCATCCTCGCCGACACGCTGCACGGGGAGGCGCGGGGCGTCGTGGTGGACTCGCCGCCCGGCGCGGGGAAGTCCACGCTCGTCGTGCGCGCCGCGCTGGAGCTGGCGGCGGCCGGCCGGCCCCTGATGGTGGTCGCCCAGACCAACGCGCAGGTCGACGACCTGGTGCTGCGCCTCGCCGAGAAGGAGCCGGAGCTGCCGGTGGGCCGGCTGCACAGCAATGACTCCGACCCGTACGACAAGGCGCTCGACGACCTCGGCAACGTACGCAAGTCGGCCAGGGCGGCGGACCTCGCCGGGCTGGACGTGGTCATCTCGACCGCGGCGAAGTGGGCCCATGTGAAGGGCGTCGAGCCGTGGGGGCACGCCATCGTCGACGAGGCGTACCAGATGCGGTCGGACGCGCTGCTGGCGGTGGCCGGGCTGTTCGAGCGGGCGCTGTTCGTGGGCGACCCGGGGCAGCTGGACCCGTTCAGCGTGGTCGGCGCCGACCAGTGGGCGGGGCTGTCGTACGACCCGTCCGCGAGCGCGGTCTCGACCCTGCTGGCCCACAACCCGGACCTGCCGCAGCACCGGCTGCCGGTGTCGTGGCGGCTCCCGGCGTCCGCCGCGCCGCTCGTCTCCGGCGCGTTCTACCCGTACACCCCGTTCCGCAGCGGTACGGGGCCCGGTGACCGGCGGCTGTCCTTCGGGGTGCCGTCGGACGGTTCGGGGCCCGACCGGGTGCTGGACGAGGCGGCCGAGGCGGGCTGGGGCCTGCTGGAGCTGCCCGCCCGGCACACCCCGCGCACGGACCCGGAGGCGGTGCGGGCGGTCGCGCTGGTGGTGCGGCGGATGCTGGACCGGGGCGGGGCGGCCGTGTCGGAGCGGTCGGCGGAGCCCGTGCCCCTCACCCCGGACCGGATCGCCGTGGGCACGGCCCATCGCGACCAGGCGGCGGCGGTACGGGCGGCGCTGGCCGGGCTCGGCGTCGCGGGGGTCACCGTCGACACGGCGAACCGCCTCCAGGGGCGGGAGTACGACGTGACGGTCGTCCTCCACCCGCTGTCGGGCCGCCCGGACGCGACGGCGTTCCACCTGGAGACCGGGCGCCTGTGCGTGCTGGCCTCCCGCCACCGCCACGCCTGCGTGGTGGTGTGCCGGGCGGGCGTGGCGGACCTGCTGGACGAGCACCCCTCGACGGAGCCGGTGCGGCTGGGCGTCACGGTGAAGTTCCCGGACGGCTGGGAGGCCAACCACGCGGTGCTCTCCCACCTGTCGGAACACCGGATCCCGTGGTCTTCGTAGGGTCCGGCCGCGCGGGGCGGGGCGTACTTGCGCCGGGCGGGAGAATGGAAGGTGGGCCATCACGACGGGGGCGTCCCCGCGGGTGGGGGAGACTCGTCGTGCGAAGAGGAGAGGTTCATGGCGGAAACCGAGCGGAGCGAGCGGCGGCTGCGACCCGCGCCCCTGCTCTTCGAGCCGGCGGAGGCCGCCTCCGACCCGGAGCACTTCTTCGACCTCGAGTCGATGGAGGATCCCCAGGAGCTGCTCGCGCGCTCCACGGAACTGGCGCTCGCGTTCCGGGCGGCGACCGACCGGGCGGTGGAGTTCCAGGCGGTCGCTGCCGCCCAGCTCGCCGATCCGAAGCGGTTCGACCGGCTGACGGCGGGGGACATCGCCGAGCGTGCCGAGTGGACCGAGGACTACGCCAAGAAGATGATCGAGTTCGGCCGGGACCTGCTGCGCACCGGCGGCCGGCCGGACGAGAGGTAGCCCCCCTCGCGGCCCCCGCTCCCCCGGTCCTCAGCCGGGCGTCCCGCCGGGTACTCGGCCGGTCCGTCGCCGCTCATTCGGCCGGGCGTCTCACCGGTCCCTTCACCGGGATCCGGTCGGGTCCGGGGTCGGGTCCGGGGTCGGGTTCGGGCCGGAAACCGGTCGGCGCTTTCCGGCCAGATTTCCGCGTTCCGAAGTCTGGATCCGGCTCGCCACGCGGCCGTCGCCGGATTGCCGCGCAGGTGGTGACCACTCGCCGCGGCCCCGGCCCCCACCGCTTTCTGCCAGGGGCCGCAGCGGCCCGACAGGCCGACGGTTGAATGTCGGAGCACCGCCCGGCGGCCGGGTCATACTGGCGCCTGCGGGCGGGGGCCGAAGGGAGACCGGGGTGCCGCGCCCGCGCAGCGCGACGGCCGTGGGCTTCAAGGGGGAACGATGAGTGGCGTACTGATCCACCTACCGTCGGACGGGGGAACGGCGACGACCGCCGTCCGGGACACGGGGCACGGGGCCGCCTCGGGTCCGGTGACCCTTCGGCTCGGTCCGGGGGGCGTGGCCCGCTTCGGGCGGGGCTCCACGGCCGCCCCCGTCGAGCTGAGGCTGGCCAACCCGGCGGTGTCCCGGCTCGCGGGGGAGATCCGGGTGACGGACGACCACTGGCAGCTCAGCAATCTCAGCACCACCCAGACCTACCTGGTGGAGAACCCGGAAGGGGCCGGCGAGTACTTCAGGGTCCCGCCCCGGCGGGCCGGCGCTCCCATCCCCTTCGAGTTCGCACGCGTCGTCCTGCCCGCCCGCGGATCGGCGGTGAGCTTCCAGGTGTTCGCCCCCGACCACGTGTACGTGGACCCGGACGGCATGGACGGCCGGGGCACGCGTACGCTCACCGCCTTCTCACTGGACGAGACGGCCACCTACTTCCTGGTTTTGGTGGCGCTGTGCGAGCCGCGGCTGCGCGACGAGTCGGCGGTGGCCGTGGCGACGACCCCGCAGATCGTGGACCGGCTGCGGAGCCACCCGGAGTGCGGCCGGCTGACCGCCCGGGCGGTCAGCTCCCACATCGACTACCTGGCGGAGGAGAAGCTGCGGATCAGCGCCCCCGCGACGGCCGATCCCCGGCAGGGCGCCCGGCGCAACGGGAAACGGGAGGCGGTGGTGGGCCTCGCCCTGCGGTTCGGGCTCGTACGCGAGGAGCACCTGGCGCTGCTGCCGCCCAGGACTCCGGCACCGCACCGGGTGGAGGTGGCGGGCCGGTGAGCGACGGACCGGTGGAGGTGGTGCCCCCCGGCTACCGGGTCGGAGACTGGGAGGTGACCGAGCCGATCGGAGCCGGCGGATGGGGCACGGTGTACGCGGCCCGGTACGCCGGGCCGCCGCGAGGCTCCGGGGACGACGGCGCCGTCCCCGGAGCGGGACCGGAAGCGGAGTCGGGACCGGAATCGGGATCGGGAGCGGGCCCGGAATCGGGATCGGGATCGGGACCGGGCGGCGTGGCGGAGGTGGCGCTCAAGTTCCTCCCCACGGCGGGACTCGCCCCGCGTCAGGCGCGCGGGCTCGTGGAGACCGCCCGGCGCGAGACCGAGCTCGGCCGGCGGTCCCGGCACCCGCGGCTGATCCGGCTGCTCGACTCCCTCACGCTCAGCGAGCCCGCGAACCCCGTGCTCGACGGGGCGGTGGTGCTCGTCATGGAACGGGCCCGGCACAGCCTGCGGGAGCGGCTGCACCTCCCGTCCGCCCCGGGCCCCGCGGCTCCTTCGCCGTCCGGCGCGCGGGCCTCCGACCCGGCCGCGCGGTCACCGCTGCCGGAGGCGGAGGGGGCCCGGTTGCTCACCGAGATCTGCGAGGGTCTGGCGCACCTGCACGATCTGGGCTGGGTGCACGGTGACCTCAAGCCGGACAACGTATTGATCATGGCGGACGGCTCCGTGCGGCTCTCGGACTTCGGCCTGGCCGTGGAGCTGAACGGCACCCACGGCTACATCCCGCCCCTGGGCACCCCCGACTACCTGCCGCCGGAGCGCTGGCGGGCACCGCTCGGCGAACGCGGCGTACAGGTGCGGCCGAGCACCGACATCTGGGCGCTGGGCATCATGATCCACCAGGTGTTCACCGGAGGTACGTCCCCGTTCCCGGGCGCCACGCCGATGGCCCGGGGGGCCGCCGCCCAGGAGTACGCCGAGGGCAGGGCGCCGCTCCGGATGGACCTGCGCGTACCGCCCTTCTGGCGCGATCTGGCGGCCGACTGCCTCACCCCCGCCCACGAGGAGCGCGCCGTGCACACCGCCGCCGGTCTGCTGGCCCGCATCCGCGCCGAACAGGAGCGGGAGCACGGGCGGGAACAGGAGCGGGAGCAGGAGCAGGGGATGGAGCAGTCCCCGGCCCCGCCCCCGGCGCGGCGGCGGCGACGCACCGCGCTGCTCGGCGCCGCCGTGACCACCGTGGTGTGCGGTACGGCCGCCGCCGGAGTGGCGTTCCTCGGCGGTGAGGACCGGTCACCGCGGTCCGGCGGCGGCGCGGCCTCCGGACCGGGAGGGACGGCGGACGGCGAACGGACCGCGCGTGTCGTGGTGTTCAACGCCGAGGAGCCGTGCCGCCGGGGCGGCAACCGGGACAAGATGTGCAGCCTCGGTCTGGCGATCGACCCCGCGAAGCCGTACACCCTGGACAACGTCGTCACGACCCGCGTCTGGCACGGCGACGTCCTGGTCGCCGACTGCCAGGTCCCGCAGGGGGTACCGATCGCCGACGAGGCGGGCGCGCGGTCCACCCAGTGGTTCAGGGTCCGGCTGCCCGCCGGCGAGGGCGGGGGCACGGCCTGGCTGCCCGCCGTACGGGCGAAGGACCGCCCCGCGCTCCCGGAGTGCGCGGGACGGCCCTCGCCGGGCTGACGTCAGCACAACCGGATGTCACGCCCGTCGTTGTCCTTCGCCTCGTCGTTCCCCCAGCGCTGGAGGTAGTACGCGGAGACGTAGGCACGGCCCGTGCCACCGGGTGCGACCTCGTCCAGGTCGGTGAGCAGCCACCAGTGGTTGTACGAGTCGCCGACCCGCACCTCGTCGCCCCACTTCTTGCACAGGACGTAGTTGGTGCCCTTCAGCAGCCTGCCCTGCGGGGCGCAGCGGGAACTGGTGTCGCCGACGCAGTCGACCGCCGCGTAGCCGGTGGCGTCGGCGAAGGTGTCGACCCAGAACCGCGCCGGGTCGGCGCCCCCGCCGCCGCAGGCGTTGGTGCTGGTGACGCGGGGGAACGGCCCGGCGGGCGAGAGGCGGTACTCGGTGCCCTGGATCACCGGGTGGACCATCTCGTCCGTCTCGCCGTCGTTGTCCCCGTTGGTGTCGTACAGCTGCTCGTAGTGCAGGTGCGCCGAGGTGGTGCCGACCAGCCCGAGCCGTCCGAGCGGTGTCCCCGAGGCGACCTGCTGTCCGAGCCGCACGTCGATGCGGTCCAGGTGCAGGTAGACCGTGAACCACCCGCCACCGTGATTGATCTCCAGGCCGCCCGGTGCGAAGAACTCGGTGACCGTGCCGGCCGCCGAGGCGGCGACCTCCGCGCCGAGCGTGCCGCCGCCCACGCGGTACATGTCGAGTTTCTTGTCCTCGGGCGTGTGGCCCTGGTAGGTCTGCAGCTGCCAGGTCTGGCCACAGGCGAAGGGCAGCCGGAAGTCCGGCCGGGCCGCGGCGGCCGCAGGGGCTGCCCCCGGCCCCGCCAGCCAGAGCCCGAGTACCGTCAGCGCCGTCAGGACGGCGGCGACGGGCCCGGGCACCGGCAGCCGGAGCGGACGTCTCCCGCGGAGATGCATGGGATCCTCCTTGCCCGCACGGCACCGTGCCGGGCGGTCCTCCGTACCGTGCCGCAGGGACGGTACGCGGCGGACCCCCGCGTGTTCCGGGGTGTCAGCACTGGCGGGTGACGCCGCCGGTCGCGTCGCCCTTGAGGTAGATGGCGCTGACGTAGCCGACCCCGCCGGCGTTCAGGGGGAGTTCCACCCACTTGTCGCTGGTGTAGCCCTCGGCGGTGACGGTCTGGCCGGTCTTCCAGCAGTTCGCGGGGTACGACTGGTTCGGGAAGACCTTGCTGACGGCGGCGCAGCCGGTCGACGCGCAGGACCGCACGTTCGCCTCCGCCCACGCCGTCACCGTCGTCCCACCGCCGTCGGTGGGCTGGAAGGTGACGTCCACCCAGTCGTTGCCGGTCATGCCCAGGCCGTCCCAGAAGGTGCCGTCGGCGACGTCGATGCCGGCGGGGTTGGCGACCCGGCGGCCGAACTCGTCCAGGCCGCCGTTGTAGCCGTTCTGATACGCCGCCTGGGCCTCGGGCACGCCCTGGGGCAGGTCGCGCCACATCTCCCGGGTGGCCGGCGGGTTCCAGTAGTCGTCCCGGGTGTTCCACGGTCCGACGTCCCACACCGGTGCCGTCTCGCAGCGGCCCTTGTAGCACAGCCGCACCCGGTACTCCTGGCCCCCGTTGCTCGCCAGCATGCGCCGTGAGGGCAGGGCGACGAAGTGGTCGCGGGGCTGGATGACGTGGCCGTTCGCGGTGGTGTGCCCGACCAGCCCCTCGCGGGTGGCGAAGAGGCGGTACGTGACGGCGGTGGCGCCCGCCGTCCCGGCGGCCGTCGCGGACGGCTCGGGCTGTTCGGCGTCGGCGTGGACGACGAGGTCCGACACGGAGGGAGCCACTCCGCCGTCCCGCCGGCCCAGCAGCGTGAGCCGGACCTGGAGCACGGACACCGCTTCCGGCAGCCGGACCTTCCCTCCCCGCCCCACGGTGCGCCACTCGGTCCAGTCACCGGGGTGGCCGCTGCCGCGTACCTCGGTCAGCGTCCGTGTCCCCGGGGGCACCTCGGCCTTCTCGCGGACGGTGAAAGCGGTCGCCTGGCGGCCGAGGCTCCGGCCGGGCGAGGTGTAGACGGCGAAGGAGTGGCGGGGCTCCGAGGGTGTCCCCGTACGGGCGTCGTCGACGGTGATGCCGCCCGCGCGGTGCGCGATGTTGCGCTGGTCGCTCTTCTCGCTGGTCAGGTCGATGTGCCAGCCACCGTCGACGGGCCGGACGGCGGCCCCTGTGGTGGTCGTACGCGCGGTGGCGGTGGCCGGTGGCGCGGTCGCCGCCACCAGCAGGACGCACAGGCCAGTGATCATTTTTCGGACGGTCGGTCTCATGCGGGCTCTCCCCGGCGGTCGTTCGCGGAACGGACGGCACAGCCCTATCCGAGCTCCGCTCCCGCTGTCCCTCCGGAACGTCCCGGGTGCCGGGGGCCACCGCCGCCCGCATACGTTCCGTGCCGCCGGCAGGGGACGGCGCCGGGCGAAGCGGCCCGGCGGCCGCGCCGGACGGCGCTCCACCGCCGAACCAGCAACCCGGCCCAGGGATCACCGGGCCCGCGTCAGGGACCACAGGGAAGGAAGCACTCGTGCGTCTTGGTCTGTCCGGCTTCAAACCGCGCGTCGGCCTCGCGGCCGCCGCCGCTCTGTTCCTGCCCCTCGTGGCGGCGTCCCCCGGGCACGCGGCACCGGCGCCGACCGCCACGGTGGCGGCGCCCGCCGCGTCCGCGGCCTCCTTCGCGGCCTCGTGCCCGGCCGCCGGCACCGTCAGCCAGTGGTACAGCTCCACCCACGACGGTGTCGACATCGCCAACGCCCTCGGCACGCCCATTTACGCCGTCGGGTCCGGCGAGGTGATCGCCTCCGGCCCCGCGAGCGGGTACGGCCAGTGGATCCGCATCCTGCACTCCGACGGGACGGTGACCGAGTACGGCCACATGTACCACCGTGACGTCTCCGTGGGGCAGCAGGTCACGGCGGGCCAGCGCATCGCGCTGATGGGCAGCGAGGGCGAGTCGTCGGGGCCCCACCTGCACCTGCGGGTCCGGGTCGGCACCTCCACCACGGTCCGGGGCATCGACCCGGTGCCCTACCTCCGGGACCGGGGCGTGTCCCTGCCGTGCACGCCGGGCGGCGGCGGGACGAGGACGACGGTGACGGCGTGGGCGGAGGCGAACGTGCGGTCCTGCGCGTCGACCGGCTGCGCCGCCGTCAGCAAGGTCTTCCCGAACCAGTCGTACCCCGCGAACTGCTGGAAGACCGGCCAGACCGTCACCGCCGAGGGCTACACCAGCGACAAGTGGGTGGAACTCCCCCTGAACGCCGGCGGGGTCGGCTACGTCAGCGCCATCTACCTCAAGGGCGACGCGACCGGCGGCGTCACCCGCCAGTGCTGACACCCCGGAACAGACGGGCGGAGAGGACACGGGAAGCGCGATGGCGATCAGAGGACTGAGGTGGCTGCTGGCCGCCGTGCTGGGCGCGGGCCTGCTGACCGCGGCCGCCCTGACCGTGGCGGCCCAGGGCTCCCCCGCCGGCCACTCGGCGGCGGGGAAGCCGGCGGCGGCCCCGGCCGCGCCACCGAGCCCCACCACCGGGGAGAAGGACCTCCTGCACCGGGCCGAGCAGCTGCTGATCCGGGACTGCATGGCCGGACAGGGCTTCCGCTACTGGCCGGCGCCCCGGCTGCCCTCGCCGGAGTACCGCGAGTTCCCCTATGTGGTGGACGACGAGGCGTGGGCCGCCGAGCACGGCTACGGCCGGGAGTTCGAACAGGGCCAGGACCGGCGCTGGAGGAACGGCGAGGCGGAGCGGTACCTGGACGGCCTCTCGGCAGCCCGCAGGACGGCGTACACCGCGGCCCTCTTCGGGCCGAGCGCGGACCGGACGCCGCTCAGGGCGGAGGTCGCCATGGGCGGCACCTTCACCCAGAGCGACCAGGGCTGCACCGCGGGCGCCTGGCGGCGCCTCTACGGCGACGTGCACGCCTGGTACCGCTCGTACCAGATGGTGAACAGCCTGCCCGGCATACGGGTGGGCCGGGTCGCGGAGGAGCCGGAGTTCCAGGCCGGCCTCGCGGCGTGGCGGAGCTGCATGAAGAAGAGCGGCCACCCCGCCGAGAACCCCCCGGAACTGCGCCGGGTCCGGCTGCTCGACACCGGCCCCGGGGCCCGGGCGGCGGACGTCGCGGCGGCCACGGCGGAGGCCCGGTGCGCCCGCACCAGCGGGCTCGCGGCCACCGCCGCGCGGCTCGACGAGCACCACAAGGACGTCCTGTACGGCGAGCACCGCTCCGCGTTCGACACGGCGCGGCGCATGCAGCGGGACGCCCTGCCCACAGCTCGCGATGTGGCCGGCCGGGGCTGACATCGCGTTCCGCACCACACACCGGCAGGGCCGGGCAGACCGCCCGGCCCCACTCCGAATCGGCATACGCCGGACGAAGGGACACCACCCCACCATGGCTAAGATCCGCACCGCTCTCCTCGGCGCCGCCATGGCCGCCACCGCCATCCTCGCCTCGCCCGGCATCGCCCAGGCCGACGGCGGCTGCAACGCCGGCGAGTTCTGCGCCTACTCCGACGAGCACGGCCAGACCTACCGCAACCAGAACAGCAGCCCCAACTGGCCGGACACCATCCAGAACAAGGTCGACTGGGTGCAGAACCTGGGCACCAGCGGCTCCCCGGCCCAGGTGAACATCTACTACAACGAGAACTACGCGAGCGCGTACGCCTGCCTGGGCCAGGGCGCCCAGTGGAACCTGCGCGAGCGGACCCAGGTGTTCTCGTGGACCGGTCAGTACTCCGCCGGCCACATGCGGGTGGTGCACGACGACGCCGCCTCGCACAAGTGGGTGTGGAGCTGCGGCAACAACACGTGACCGATCCGGTCACCGCGAGGGCGCACCGGCTCGCCGGCGCGCCCTCCGGCGTCCCCGGGCCGGTAGCGGCGGCCTGCCCCCGGCCAGTCGTCGTGGCATATGCCGGGCGGCAAGATACTCCTTCCCGCCCTACCGTGTCCCGATTTCCCGCAACTCCCCGGAGCGGGCCGGTCACCGGCGGTAGACACGGTGGTATGAGTACCTGGCTGCGAGACGAGACCCCCCTGAGCCCGGCCCACGGCGTCACCGACGAGAGCCGCTCGGACATCTTCCGCTTCCTGCGCGACGAGGGACGTCATCACACCGCGCAGGTCACCTCGGACGGCGCGGACTGGCTGGTGGCGGCGGCCACCCATCCCCGTTCCACGCTGGCGCTGTGGGAGTCCAGGCCCACCGCGCCGGCGGTGCTGCCGTGCGGCTCGGTCTTCGACGTGGTGAGCGTGGAGTCGGTCTTCGGGCGCCGCATGCTCGACCGGCTGTGGGACGAGGGCCCCGGCTCCGGCCCCGTCGCCGTGCACCGCGGACGGCTGCTGCTGTTCACGGCCCCGGGCACCGCCCACCGGCTGCCGTCCCTGCTGCGCTGGGAGGAGTGGGGCCAGGCGGTGCCGCCCCTGCTCTGCCACGGCACCGGGGACGCCATCACGGTGCCGCCACTGACGGCGGGGGGCGCGGACGGCGGCGCGCCGCGCTGGCTCGTGGCGCCGGACACCCGGCACCCCTGGCTGCCGGGGCCCGAGGTGGTCCTGTGGGCCTGCGTGCGGGCGGCTCGCGCGGGGACGGCCTCGGACGTGAAGGTTTCGATTTTTCCTCCCGCCGATCAGGGTGCTAATGTCTACGACGTCAGCAGGCGCCGCTAGCTCAGTTGGTTAGAGCAGCTGACTCTTAATCAGCGGGTCCGGGGTTCGAGTCCCTGGCGGCGCACAGACGGGAAGAGCCCCTCGCGGAAGCGGGGGGCTTTTTCGTACGTCCGCACCCGGCGCCGCCCCGCGTCACGGCACGGTGACCCGCACCGTCCAGGTGCCGGTGCGGGTCCGGTCGGCGACCTCGACCCGGACGTTCTCCCCCGGCACCGTGAAGGTCTCCCCCACGCCCAGGGGCGCGTCCGCCAGGGGCGGGTAGACCGACCGGTCCCAGCAGGCCTCGGTCGACGGGTGGGTGTCGATCACCTCGACGGGGCCGGCGCCCGACACCGCGTCCGTACGCACCCGGTAGATCAGCACGCCCTCGGTGCAGGTGCCGTGGTCGTTGCCGGCCGCCCCGCGCGCCTCGACGGCCAGCGCGCTGTTGCCGCCGGTCCTGACGACCGCCAGGCGGGTGCCGACCGAGGCGCCGCGTTCCGGCGGCGCCGCCAGCGGCTCCAGGGTGAAGCGGCTGCCGTCCGGCTCGTCCACGCAGCGCACCTGGCGCCCGTCCAGCCAGCCCAGCTTCCACTTGTGCCAGCCGAAGAGCTCCGGCGCGAGGGCGAACTGGCTGCCCATGACGTCCCAGTCACCCACATGGGTGTCCCAGTCGCCCTTGCCGTCCGTGGGCCGGCGGTACAGGTCGGGCAGGTCGAAGACGTGCCCGGTCTCGTGGGCGAGGACGTTGCGGTCCGGGGGGTGCCGCTCGAAGACGGTGACCACGCGCTTGATCGGCGCGCCGTCGGCGTACAGCGGGGTGTCGAAGTTGACGACCTTGGTCGCGTCGGAGTCCACGCCCGGCGCGTCGGGGTCGGCGACCAGGTAGACGATGTCGTACCGCGAGAAGTCGACCACCGGGTCGGCCGCCGCGAGCGCGTCGCGGAGGTAGGCGGCGCGCCGCTCGGGCGCCCAGTCGCGCCGTATGGCGTACGAGGTGGAGGGGTGCGGCATCCGGATCCACTCGCGGCGCGGGTGCGGACGCAGGGTGAACTTCCCGTAGGAGGCGCGCCGGAAGAAGTGGCTGGTGGCGGGGAAGTAGTCGGCGGCGAGCGCCTCCGGGTGGGTCAGCGGCCGGGAGTCGGGGAACGACAGGAAGACCATGAGGGCGTCGAGCTCGCGGACGGGCCGCGGATAGGCCGCGTTCCAGGTGTCCAGCCCGAGCGAATGATGGGCGTCGGTACGCGGCAGGGCGCACGGACCCGCCGCGGGGGCGGCGCTCGCGGGGCCGGCGACGAGGCCGGTGGCGGCGAGCGAGCAGAGAGCGAAGAGGCCCGCGGCGGTGGAACGCAGGCGGCGGCGTTCCACTCCGTCGGGTGTCTGCTGACCCTCCACGTCGACCTCCGGTGCGACTTACAGGACGTCACACCACCCTGTGATGGTTTGTGGTGTTACGCCCTGTTCCGCTGCCCCACATGGGTGAGCGACCGACGCGCCGCGACGGTCCGGGAAGTTCACCGACAGTCACATCCGGTCACGGCGGTACCGGCCCCCGCCACACCCGTGCAGAAACGATCGGCCGCCCACGGACGGCGGATTACTCACACCAACCCCATGCGTCTCACGCGGCGTCGGCGCTGGAACGGCCGCCGCGAGAGCCTCTATGATCGGCACACTTTCCTGGCCGACCCATCCCGACCACATCTGTGCGTCACAACTGCCTTGCGGGAGCGAGCCGTGAACGGAACCTCCGAAGGACCGGGAGCTGCGGCAGTCTCGACGACCGGAACCGCCCCACGGCCGGTCACAGAGAGTAATGAAACTGTCGGTGAGCCGCGCCCCCGGGCCGTCGTCGCCCGCGTCCGGGCGAAACCGCCCGCCGGGCATGCCGCGCAGACCCTGGACGACTACCGCGCCGCCTTCAACGCCGCCCACATCGCCATGGCGGTCGTGGACGCCGAGGGGCTCGTGGTGACCGCGAACGAAGCCCTCGCCGCGCTGCTCGGCACCGACACCGCGTCGCTCCGCGAGCAGGCCGCCGCCGACCTCGTGGACCTGGCGTCCGACAGCCGCACCTGGCACGCGTACCGCGAGGTGCTGGGCGGCCGCCGATCCCGGTTCCGCTGCACGCGCCGGATCAAGCACCCCGACGGGCGCTCGCTGTGGGCCGAGGTGACCGTCGCGCCGGTCACGTCCGGCCGGGGCGTCCTGCTGTCGATCGCGGACATCAGCGACCGGCGCCAGCTCCAGGCGCGGCTGCGGCACCTCCAGATGCACGACCCGGTGACCCGGCTCCCCAACCGCACCCTGTTCTTCGAGCGGCTGACCTCGGCGCTGGAGAACTCCTCGTACGACGACGGCGGTACCGGCCGCATCGGCCTGTGCTACCTGGACCTCGACGGGTTCAAGGCGGTCAACGACACCCTCGGCCACCGCGTCGGCGACCGGCTGCTGGCGGCCGTGGCGACCCGGCTCACCGAGTGCGCCGACGGCGACGGCCACACCCGGGGCGGCGGCCACCTCGTGGCCCGGCTCGGCGGGGACGAGTTCGCCGTCCTGATCGAGGACTCCACCGGTACGGAGCAGCTCGCCGACCTCGCCCGGTCCGTCCTCACCGCCGTGCAGCGGCCGTTCGACCTGGCGGGGCAGCGGCTGTCGGTCTCGGCATCCATCGGCGTGGTCGAGCGGGCCGCCGCCGGCACCACCGTCAACGGGCTGATGCAGGCCGCCGACACCACGCTGTACTGGGCCAAGGCCGACGGGAAGGCCCGCTGGACGCTGTTCGACCCGGAGCGCAACGCGCACCGGATGACGCGGCAGTCGCTCTCCTCCACCCTGCGCCCGGCCGTCGAGCGGGGCGAGTTCGCGCTGGAGTACCAGCCGCTGGTGGAGATGGTGGACGGGACCGTACGGGGCGTGGAGGCGCTGGTCCGCTGGAACCACCCGCAGTTCGGGCCGCTGGCGCCGAATCGGTTCATCGGAATCGCCGAAGAGGACGGGTCGATCGTCCAGCTCGGCCGCTGGGTGCTGCGCACGGCCTGCCGGCAGGCCCGGCAGTGGCAGCTGGACCACCCCGGTGAGCGTCCGCTGTTCGTGAGCGTCAACGTCGCGGTGCGCCAGGTGTGGGACTCCGACCTGGTCGCCGACGTGGCGGAGATCCTCGCCGAGACCGGGCTGGCCCCGCACCTGCTCCAGCTGGAGCTGACCGAGTCCGCGGTGATGGGCTCGGCCGGGCGGCCGTTGCAGGCCCTCCAGGCCCTGAGCGACATGGGCGTACGGATCGCCATCGACGATTTCGGCACCGGCTACTCCAACCTCGCCTACCTCAGCCGCCTGCCCGTCTCGGTCCTCAAGCTGGACGGCTCCTTCGTCCGCGGGTTCCAGGACGAGGAGCACCCGAACCCGGCCGACGAGGTGATCGTGGAGGCGCTGGTGCAGCTGGCGCACCGGCTCGGGCTGACCGTCACCGCCGAGTGCGTGGAGACCTCCGGGCAGGCCGCCCGGCTGCGCCGCATCGGCTGCGACACGGGCCAGGGCTGGCTGTACTCCCGCGCGGTCACCGCGGAGCGCATCGCGGAGCTCATCGGCGTCAGCCCCGGCTGACCCGCCCGCCACTCCCGTCCCCGCTCACGATCAGCGCGCTGCGGACGAAGTCCCGTACGGCCGCCGGGACGTCGCCGTCGCGGCACCAGGCGACGCCGACCCGGCTGCCGCTCACCCCGCGCACCGGCCGGTAGACGACGTCGGGGCGCTGGTAGAAGCGGGCGGTGGCCTCCGGGGTGAGGCTGATGCCGTAGCCGTTCGCGATGGCGTTGAGCCACTCGTCCGGGGTGCTCGCCACCGCGCCGACGGTCACGGGGTGCCCGTCCCGCTCGTCGGAGCCCAGCCAGTACTCGCGCCACCAGCCGGAGGCCTCCGGCGCGGCGACGAACGGCTCGTCGAGGACGTCACGGAAGTCGATCACCTCCCGGCCCGCCAGCGGGTGGGTGACCGGCAGCGCGAGCCAGCGGTCCTCGGTGAGCAGCACCTCCACCCCCAGGTCGTCCTGCCCGGGGAAGGGCAGCCGCAGCAGCGCCACGTCCGCATCGCCGCCGGCCAGGCCGGCGGTCGGGTCCTCCCAGCTGGTCTGGAGCATCCGCACCCGCCAGCCGGGGCGGCGGCGGGCGAACTCCGCGATGATCTGCTGGGTCAGCTCGTTGGCGGCGGACGCCACGAACCCGACCCGCAGCACCCGCGCCGCCCGCTCGGCGGCCGCCGAGGTGGCGCGCTGCGCGTTGCCCCACGCCTCCAGTACGGCCGGCACGGCGGCGGCCAGCGCGGTACCCGCCTCGGTGAGCGCCATGCCGTTGCGCGAGCGCACGAACAGCTCCGTGCCGAGCTGCGCTTCGAGCTGCTTGACCTGCTTGGTCAGCGCGGGTTGGGAGATGAACAACCGTTCCGCGGCACGGGTGAGGTGGCCCTCCTCCGCGACGGCGGCGAAGTAGCGCAACAGCCGGGTGTCGACGTCCATGCCACAAGGTTATGGATCCAAGTATTGGACCGGCGGGGCAGGGCAACAGGAAGCTCAATGGCACAAGGAGCCGCTAGCCGGGAAGAGTTGAGATGAGCAACCCCAACATCGAGTTGATCAGGCGCTTCTGGGCCGGCTACGCCACCGGGGACCTGGAGGGTCTGCGCGCCACCGTCCTGGCGCCGGACGCGGTGTGGCACGTGCCGGGCAACCACCCGCTGGCCGGCTGTCACCACGGCCCGGAGGGGATCACCACGTATCTGGAGGGCCTGGCGACCGGCGACTTCACGGCCGACGTCTGGTACGCGGGGGCCGACGAGAAGCATGTGGTGGAGGTCCACCACTGTGTGAGCCACCGGGGGGACGGCAGCGACATCGCCATGGACTGGGTGCTGGTCTTCCGCATCGAGGAGGAGCGCATCGCCGAGATCCGCCACTTCCCCGCCGACCAGGCGGCCGTGGACGAGTTCTTCAACGTGCTGGTGGGCAACAGCTGAACGGCGGACGCCGCCGCCCCCTCGGGGGCGGCGGCGCTCAGGGAGTGTCCGGAAAGTATCGGCGTCCGCCCGAAGGGCGTCGCGGGCCGGGCGGGACCTTCCGGAGCCGGCCAAGGGCCGATCAGCAGGAACCGAGGTCCTGCCAGACGCCCCACTCACCGGTGGTGCCGGGCTCCTCGCCCTTCGTCCACCACTTGGCCTTCCAGGTGCGTCCCTTGTGGGAGACCCGGGCGCCACCGGTGTACTCCGCGGCCGGTGACCAGGCGGCGGCGGTGCATCCGGCCGGCGGGACGGTCGGGGTCGGCGTCGGGGTCGGCGTCGGGGTCGGCGTCGGGGTGGGGGTGGGGGTGGGAGTCGGCGTGGGCGTCGGGTCCGGGGTCGACGGCGAGGAGCCCACCGCGGCCACGATGTCGTTCAGCAGCGTGGTCCGCTCGTCCAGCCCGAGCAGCGAGTACATCATCGCGCCGGCCAGGCCCCGCTGGTGCGCGTAGTCCGCGCGGGCCTGGACGGCGCGCTTGTCCAGCCCGGTGAAGAACTCGCCGTCCTTGTAGAAGTACGCGGCCTTCGCCTCGTCGTCCCAGAAGGTGGTGGCCGCGTTGTCGACGATGCCGCCGAGCTCCTTGTAGTGCGCTATCCCGGCCTGCTGGCTGACCGGCCGGGCGGCGGAGGCGCCCGTCGCGGGCTGCGCCAGACCGTTCTTCGGGCCCGCCGGGACGCCCTTCCAGCCCCGGTAGTAGAACTCGTAGCCGAGGGTCAGCTTGTTCGCCGGGAAGCCGCCGGCGATCCCGTACGCGGGCTTTCCGTCGATCCAGGCGTCGATGGCGTTGTCGACCGAGTACTTCTCGGTGCCCGGCTTGACCGGGTCGGTCGGGTCGCCGGCGCCGGAGTACAGCGGCGACTGGTGGTACGCGGGCCCGTCGCCGTCCCAGGCGCCGTGCATGTCGTACGTCATGATGTTCGCGTAGTCGAGGTACGCGCCGATCTTGTCCGTCTCGATGTTCTTGATCTTGTCCTGCCCGGCCGGCAGGGCGGCGGTCAGCAGGTACTTCTTCCCGCCGTGCGCGGCGCCGTAGGCGTCGAGCTGCTTGCGGAACTCGGCGAGCAGCAGCGTGAAGTTCTGCTTGTCCTCGGGCCCGTAGTGGTTGCCGAGGTGCCCGTCGGGGGAACCCGGGTACTCCCAGTCGATGTCGATGCCGTCGAAGATCCCGGCAGCCGTGCCGGGCCCGCCGTAGCCGCCCTCGACCGGCAGGTCACCGGCGATGTACTGCTTGACGCACGAGGCCACGAACTTCTTGCGGCTCGCGTCCGTCCTGGCCGCGTCGTGGAAGTACTTGGAGTACGTCCACCCGCCCAGCGAGATGTTGATCCTGAGTTTCGGGTACTTCGCCTTCAGCTCCTTGAACTGGTTGAAGACGCCCACGATCGGCTGGTCCCACTTGTCGGCGACCCCGTCGACGCTGTCGGCCGCCGAGAAGGACCGCTGGTAGTCGGCGTACGAGTCGCCCGCGCCGTCACCGGCGTTCGGGTTGTTGTCGTCCCCGGCCGCCTTGTTGGCCTCGAAGCAGGTCAGTTCGGTCGGGTGGATGTTGCCGAACGAGTAGTTGATGACGTCCAGCTTGCCGGCGATCCCCCGGGTGTCCAGGTGCTTGGGGTAGAAGGCGTTCCCGTACACGCTCCACTGGTCGTAGTACGCGATCTTCACCCCGCCGGAGGAGGCGGCGGCGGTCTGTGCGGTGGCCGTGCCGCCGACGGCGGCCAGCGCCCCGGCGGCGAGCACCACGCTCGTGAGCGCGGCGATGAGGGGTTTGCGGTGGTGCACGTGCGGCCTCCGAGAGGGG
Source organism: Streptomyces sp. NPDC045701 (assembly GCF_056432045.1). NCBI lineage: Bacteria > Bacillati > Actinomycetota > Actinomycetes > Kitasatosporales > Streptomycetaceae > Streptomyces > Streptomyces sp. NPDC045701. Next base: position 382,900 of record NZ_JBWKJV010000002.1, read on the forward strand.
TGTGCGGTACGGGAGTTGGAGAAGTGATAACCGCCGCATGAACACCGCGTCAATGGTCCGGACCAAACGAGGACTAGACCAATCCTCCGGCAAAACCGCTCGTCAGGCGGGTTCCCCACCCCGGGCCGCCCGCCCACCACACCCCTGACGAGCCGCTTAAGCCTGGCTTAGGGAGCTTGTGCGACCGTTCCCGAGCCGGAACCATCCGCACCCGGCGCCCACGCGGAAGGGCCGCCCCGGGAGCGGCCGGCGCCCACCGGAGGCGGCCCACCGCGCCGCCCCTACGCCGCGTCCGCCGGCAGGTCGTAGGCGTCCGCGATCAGCTCGTACGACCGCAGCCGCTCCTCCGCCCCGTGCGCGTTGGCCGTGATCATCAGCTCGTCGGCGCCCGTCCGCTTCCGGAGCGCGTCCAGACCGTCCCGGACCGCCTCCGGCGTACCGTGCACCACGTTCGCCAGCCAGCCGTCCACGAAGTCGCGTTCGACCGCGCTGAACTCGTACGCCTCCGCCTCCTCCGGCGTCGGGATCAGGCCGGGCCGGCCGGTGCGCAGCCGGACCATCGACAGCGCGCCCGTCAGCACCTGCCGCCGCGCCTCGCGCTCGTCGTCCGCCGCCAGCGCCGAGACGCCGATCAGCGTGTACGGCGCGTCCAGCACCGCCGAGGGCCGGAACGACTCGCGGTACAGGTCCAGCGCCGGGATGGTGTTGCGGGCCGAGAAGTGGTGGGCGAACGCGAACGGCAGCCCCAGCATCCCGGCGAGCCGCGCGCTGAAGCCCGACGAGCCGAGCAGCCACACCGGCGGCCGTCCCCTCGGCCCCTGCACCGGGCCGGGGACGGCGTGGATCCGCGCGTACGGGTGACCGTCGGGGAAGTCGTCGTCCAGGAAGCGGACGAGCTCGGCGAGCTGCTCCGGGAACTCGTCGGCGCCCTCGCTCAGCCGGTCGGTGCGGCGCAGCGCGGCGGCGGTGGCACCGTCGGTGCCGGGCGCCCGCCCCAGGCCGAGGTCGATCCGCCCCGGCGCCATCGCCTCCAGCGTGCCGAACTGCTCGGCGATGACGAGCGGCGCGTGGTTGGGCAGCATGACGCCGCCCGACCCGAGGCGGATGCGCGAGGTGTGGGCGGCGAGGTGCGCGAGGATCACGGCCGGCGACGACGAGGCGACCCCGGGCATCGAGTGGTGCTCGGCCACCCAGTGGCGGTGGTAGCCGCGCCGCTCGGCCAGCCGCGCGAGGGCGACGCTGGTAGCGAGGGCCTGGGTGGCGGTGCGGCCGCTGCCGACGGTGACCAGGTCCAGTACGGACAGGGGTACGGGCGCGGTTCCGATCGCCGTGCCTCGAATCGCGTCGTCGCTCACCGGTGGACCCTCCTGCGCGGGAAAATACGTACGACCCACTAACAGGAGGGGCTCTCCGTTTTATTCCGCCCACTCCTCCTTGCGCGCGAACAGCGCCCCCAGGTCCGCCGACCACGCCCCACGCCGCTCCGCCAGGCGCAGCCCCTCCCACACCGTCACCTGGTTGGCCGTGAGCACCGGCTTGCCCACCGCGGCCTCCAGCTCCGGCAGGCACCCCACCGTGTGCAGTGCCGTGTCGGGTACGAGGACGGCCTGCGCTCCGGGCCGGTCCGCCGCCCGCACCAGCTCCAGCACCCGCTCCGGCCCCCAGGTCGCGACCTCGGCCGCCGTGGCGGCCCCGCCGGCCCGCCACCCGACCACCTCGACACCGGCCGCCTCCAGGAAGCGGACGAACAGCTCCGTGACGTCCTCCGGGTACGTGGCCGCCACCGCCACCCGCGTGGCGCCCACCTCCCGCACCGCGTGGACGAAGCCGAACGAGGTGCTCGACGCCGGGAGCCCGGCCGCCACGGCGAGGGCCCGGATCTGCTCCTGGGCGCCCTCCCACCCGTACGCGAACGACCCGCCCGTGCTGGCCCACACCACCGACTCGGCGCCGGACAGGCGCAGCTCCTCCACCCCGGCCGAGAGCCGCTCCACCGATCCCCGCTCCAGCAGCGCCTCCGCCCGGAGCGCGTCGTCACCGGTGGCGGTGTGGACGATCGGCACGTTGACGCCCGTCAGCAGCGTCTCGATCCGGGGGTAGTCGTCCTCCGCGAAGTGACCGGGGTAGAGCAGTCCGACAGTCGTCATGTCACGCCCTCCTGGGGGTCGGGGGCCGCCTCGGCCCCGTTCATGAGCAGCGCCCGCTGCGGGCGGGCCCGGTGGCACCGGTCCGGGCTCCGGCGCCGGCCCGGTGCGGCGCCGCCCGCGTGGTGGCCGGGTCCGTCCGGCGGGGTGGCCCGCCCCGTCCCGGCTGCCCCCGCTCCCCCGGGATAGTCCTCCGGCGCCCGCACCGGCGGCAGGCCGGGTACGACGGCCCGCGGCGGTGTGCGCGGCGGCCGCCGGCCGGGCCCGTACCCGTCCGGCGGTGTCGTGTTGACGGCGGTGGACCGGGGTGCCACCGTGGTCGATCGATGCCGCCGCCGACTCTCCTCGTCCTCGAGGCCGACCCGCCGCCCCGCCTCGGCCGGCTGACCGGGCGGGTCCACGTCCGGTACGCCGACGAGAGCTCCCTCGCCGCCTCGCTGCCGTCCGCCGACGTCCTGCTGGTGTGGGACGTCACCTCGGACGCGGTCCGCGCGGCCTGGCCCGGCGACGGGCCGAGGCCGTCCTGGGTACACACGCCGAGCGCGGGGGTGGACCGGGTGCTCTGCCCCGGACTCGTCGCCTCGGACACGGTGGTGACGAACGCGCGGGGCGAGTTCGAGCAGCCGATCGCCGAGTACGTGGCGGGTCTGGTGCTGGCCATGGCGAAGGACCTGCCGGGCACGCTGGAGCTCCAGCGGGAGCGTCGCTGGCGGCACCGGGAGGGCCTGCCGGTGGCGGGCAGCCGGGCGGTGGTGGTCGGGGCCGGGCCGATCGGCCGGGCGGTCGCTACGACGCTGCGGGCACTGGGGGTGCGTACGGCGGTCGTGGGGCGGACGGCGCGTCCGCGTGTCCACGGCGCCGACGAGCTGGACCTGCTGCTCACACGGGCGGACTGGGTGGTGTGCGCGGCGCCGCTGACGGCGTCGACGCGGGGCATGTTCGACGCCCGGCGCTTCGGGCTGATGCAGCCCTCGGCGCGGTTCGTCAACGTCGGTCGCGCGCAGCTGGTGGTGGAGGACGACCTGGTGGCCGCGGTCGCCAAGCGGTGGATCGCGGGGGCGGCGCTGGACGTCTTCGCGGAGGAGCCGCTCGGCGAGGACAGCGCGCTGTGGGACGTACCCGGGCTGATCGTCTCGCCGCACATGAGCGGCGACACGGTGGGCCGGCTGGACCGGCTGGGGGCGCAGTTCGTGGAGATGTTCGAGCTGTGGGCGGCCGGCCGGCCGCTGCCGAACGTGGTCGACAAGGAACGTGGGTACGTACCCGTGCATGACTGAGCCGACGACGTTCCTCACGGACCTGTCCGCCCGCCAGCTCCTCGACGGTTACGCCCGGGACGACTTCTCGCCGGTGGACGCGGTGCGCGCGGCGCTGGCCCGGATCGAGGCGGTGGATCCGCTGGTCAACGCGTTCGTGCGGGTGGACGCGGAGGAGGCGCTGGCGGGCGCGGCGGCGTCGGCGGAGCGGTGGCGGCGCGGGGAGCCCGCGGGGCGGCTCGACGGGGTGCCGGTGACGGTCGAGGACCTGCTCCTCCAGGCGGGCGGGCCGACGCTGCGCGGCTCGCGGACGGTGCGGAGGGACGGCCCCTGGGACGAGGACGCGCCGCCGGTGGCCCGGATGCGGGAGGAGGGGGCGGTGTTCCTGGGCAAGACGACGACCCCGGAGTTCGGCTGGAAGGGCGTCACCGACTCGCCGTTGACGGGCGTCACCCGCAATCCGCACGACCCCTCACGGACGGCGGGCGGTTCCAGCGGCGGCAGCGCGGCGGCGGTGGCCCTGGGGGCGGGGGCGCTGTCGCTGGGGACGGACGGGGGCGGTTCGATCCGCATTCCGGCCTCGTTCTGCGGGGTCTTCGGGCTGAAGCCCACGTACGGGCGGGTGCCGGTCCACCCGGCGAGCCCGTTCGGCACGCTGTCGCACACCGGCCCGATGGCGCGGGACGCGGTGGACGCGGCGCTGCTGCTGGACGTGGTCAGCGGCGAGGACTGGCGGGACGGGTCGCACCTGGGCCCGGCGGGCCCGGTGTCCGCCACGCTCCAGGAGGGCGTGAAGGGGCTGCGGGTCGCGTACTCGGCGTCGTTCGGCGGTCAGGTGGCGGTGCACCCGGAGGTGGCGGCGCTGGTGCGGGGGGCGGTGGAGCGGCTGGCGGGTCTGGGCGCGTACGTGGAGGAGGCGGATCCGGACATCGCGGACCCGGTGGACGCCTTCCACACCCTGTGGTTCAGCGGCGCGGCACGGCTGGTGCAGCGCCTGGGACGGGAGCGGCGGGACCTGCTGGACCCGGGCCTGCGGGAGGTCGCCGGGCGGGGGGCGCGGTACAGCGCGCTGGAGTACCTGGCGGCGGTGGACGCGCGGACGGCGCTGGGTCACCGGATGGGCCGGTTCCACTCCTCGTACGACGTGCTGGTGACGCCCACGCTGCCGCTGACCGCGTTCGACGCGGGCGTCGAGGCGCCGGACGGGGCGCGGCGCTGGACCTCGTGGACGCCGTTCACGTACCCCTTCAACCTGACGCGGCAGCCGGCGGCGTCGGTCCCGGTCGGGGTCGACGGCGACGGGATGCCGGTCGGGCTCCAGTTCGTCGCCGCCCGCCACCGGGACGACCTGGTGCTGCGGGCGGCGCACGCGTTGTACGAGTGCGGCGCGGCGGGCGCCCCGCGGCCATGACCGGGGCCCGTCGCGGCCCGCCCCGGACAGCGGCGCGGACATGAGTCGCACAGCTCGGTGCCTCGCCACCGGGAAGGTGATCGGGTCCTGGATGCTCCGACCTTCCCCTACCGGCCGGAAGTTTGCCGGTGTCATATGCCCGGGTGTCCCGTCCCAGCGTACGCGTAGGGGGCGGGACAGATTCTTGTCAACAGGAGCCCACGAAACGGCTCTTGGCCGCTATCGTGGTACGGAAGCTTGCGGTCACAACCTGGTAGGGGGAAACCGTGGCGCTGAAGCCCGAGCCGACCGCGCCGTTCCACTCGGTGCAGTACGCCCTGCGTGTTCTCGAAACGATCTCCAGGCACGGCGGCGGGGTGACCGACGTCCAGATCGCTCGCGAGACGGGGCTCCCGGCCGGCCACCTGACCCCGCTGCTGCTCATGCTGCGCCGCGAGGGTTACGTGGAGCAGGTCAGCGACGGCGCCTACGTGGTGGGTGACTCCCTGATTCTGCTGGGCTCCGGCGCCACCCGGCGCGAGGCCCTGGAGAGCAAGCTCCAGGAGACCCTGACCGAGCTGCGCGACTCGGTCGGCGCCGCCGTCTACATCAGCCGGTACATCGACGGCGAGGTCAAGATCACGCAGATGGCCGACGGCCCGCACACGCCGAAGGTCAACGAATGGGTCGACTTCCGCTCGGCGGCCCACGCCAGCGCGGTCGGCAAGTGCCTGCTGACCCAGCTCGACCAGAACGGCCGCCGGGACCACCTCTCCCGCCACAAGATCGCCCGGCTCACCTCGCGGACGATCACCAGCGAGAAGGTGCTCTTCTCCAAGCTGGACAGCCAGCCCCCGACCGTCCCGGTGCTGGACCTCCAGGAGTACGCCGTGGGCACGGTCTGCGCGGCGGTGCCGCTGACGGCCGGTTCGGCGGTCGGCTGCCTCGCCCTCTCGCTCCCCATCGAGCACGCCCACCGGCTGCGCTCGGCGGCGGACACGCTGAACCGCAAGGCCGCACCGGTGGTGCTCTCGCTGGCGCTCTAAACCTCTCGGGCCCTGACTGTGAGCCAGCTCACGGTCGACTGGTCGGAAGCACCCCGCGGGCCGGGTATTATTAACTCTGTCAGCAGGCGCCGCTAGCTCAGTTGGTTAGAGCAGCTGACTCTTAATCAGCGGGTCCGGGGTTCGAGTCCCTGGCGGCGCACAGACGGGAAAAGCCCCTCGCGGAAGCGGGGGGCTTTTTCGTGTCGCGGCCCGTGCGGGGGGCCGGGGTCTCACGCGCGGAGGAACGCCAGGACCGCGAGGACGCGACGGTGGGTGTCCCCGGCCGGTGGCAGATCCAGCTTGCCCAGGACGTTGCCGATGTGTTTGCCGACCGCCGCCTCGGTCACCGTCAGCCGCCGGGCGATCGCCCCGTTCGAGTGGCCCTCCGCCACCAGCGCGAGCACTTCCCGCTCGCGCGGGGTCAGCGCCGCCAGCGGATCGCGGTGGCGGCGCAGCAACTGGCGCACCACCTCGGGGTCGACGACCGTACCGCCCGCCGAGACCCGGGCCAGCGCGTCCAGGAACTCCTCGACGTGGCCGATCCGGTCCTTGAGCAGGTAGCCGACACCGGTGCCGTCACCCGACTCCAGCAGCTCGGCCGCGTACGCCCGCTGCACGTACTGGCTCAGGACCAGCACCGGCAGGGCGGGGCGCTCGGCGCGCAGCGCCACGGCGGCGCGCAGCCCCTCGTCCTGGAAGCCGGGCGGCATCCGCACGTCGGTGACCACGACGTCCGGGTCGTGGTCGGCGACCGCGCCCCGCATGGCCGCCGCGTCACCGACCGCCGCGACGACCTCGTGGCCGAAGCGGATGAGCAGCCCGGTGAGCCCTTCGCGCAGCAGGACGCTGTCCTCGGCCAGGACTACCCGCAGAGGGGTCGGCACGGAATCTCCACTCGCAGCGCGGTCGGCCCGCCCGTCGGGCTGGTGATCGACAGTGTGCCATCGAGGACGGCGACCCGGTCCGCCAGACCGGTCAGGCCGGTTCCCCCGGAGCCTGCGGCGCCGCCGGTGCCGTCGTCCTCCACGGTGATGAGGAGCCGCGTGCCGGTGTGCCGGGCGGTCAGCCGGGCCCGGTCGGCGCCACTGTGCTTGCCGATGTTGGCGAGCGCCTCGCACACCGCGAAGTACGCGGCGCTCTCGACGGGCGGCGGCAGGCGCGGCAGCTCGATGTCGGTGTCCACCGGGACGGGCGACCGGTCGGCGGCGTCGGTCAGGGCGGCGTCCAAACCGTAGTCGGTCAGGACGCGCGGGTGGATGCCGTGGATCAGCTCGCGCAGCTCGGTGAGGACCCGGCCGGCCTCGTCGTGGGCCGTGGCGAGCCGGTCGGCGAGCGGACCGGGCGGGGCGTCGAGCCGGGCGAGCCCCAGGGTCATGCTGAGGGCGACCAGCCGCTGCTGGGCCCCGTCGTGCAGGTCGCGCTCGATGCGGCGGCGCTCGGCCTCGAAGGCGGCGACCAGGCGGGCGCGGGAGCGGGTGACCTCACCGATGCGGAGCCGCAGCTCGGTGTCCCGGGGCGCGAGGAGGAGCCGGGTGAGCGCGGCGCGGGCGCCGGCCAGGGCGCCGAGCGGGTACAGCAGGACGGGCAGCAGGAGCAGCCCGCACAGGGTGGCTGCGAAGGCGGCCGGGTAGGTGGTGACGAGCGGGCCCTTGAGCACCCGCGCCTCGTGGCCGTCCAGCGCGAGCTGCGCGGGCGCGGCGATCAGGGCGAGCGGCGCGCCCAGGGCGACGGCGAGGGCGAGCAGCTCCAGGGGCCAGAGCACGCAGCCGTGCAGCAGCGCGTACGCCAGCTCCCGCCAGGTGGCCTGCTCCCCCATCCGTACCCGGAGCCAGGCCGGGAGCCCGGGCTCGTCGGGCGTCCGGTGCGGATCCGTGGCCGGGTCGGTGTCGACGAGCCGCAGCCGCCGCCGCTCGGTGCCGCCGAGGGCGACCCCGGCGAGCAGCAGCAGCGGCAGGCCGACGAGGAACAGCGAGGAGGCGGCCAGCAGCAGCAGGACGGCCAGCAGGGGCAGGCCGACGAGCACGCCGCTCGCCAGATAGCCGGCCGACCGCCAGGGCCAGCCGCCGCGCAGGTAGTCACGCCTGGTCAGGGCCTGCCAGGGCGTACGGGGATCCATGGAGTCCACGGTAGGCGCCGGGCTCACGGCGCCACCATGGCCCAGCGGGTGTACGCGGGGTGTGGCAGGCCCTACCACGGCGCGGCGGCTGTCCGCCGGCCGGTCCGTCAGAACTGCACGTCGGAGCAGGCGTAGAAGGCGTTCGCCGTGTCCGCCACCGTCCAGACGGCCAGGATCAGGTGCTTGCCGGTCTTCCCGCTCGGGATGGTGCCCTGGTGGCTGAGCGTGGAGGGCGGCTGCTGGGCGTTGTAGGGGACGGTCAGGAACGGCTGGGGGTCCAGGGCCGCGCGGGTGAGCGGCGCGGACTGGTTCCAGCCGTTCTTGGTGATGTAGTACTTGAAGTCGGTGGTGCGGTGCCGCGCGGTGAACTGCCACCGGAAGGTGTAGCTCTGACCACCGGTCACCCGCGTGGCGGGCCAGGTGCCGCCGCGGGGGTCGTCGAGCTGCGCGAACGGCCCGTTGCCGCCGGAGCAGATCTTTCCGTCGGCGGGGCCGCCGGCCGGGAAGCCCTTGGGCCCCTCGACCGACTGCGGCTCCCACTGGATGTTGCCGCAGTTGCTCACGGTGCCGTTGGCACAGAGCTTCTGGCGGCTGATGGGTGAGTCGGTGTAGCCGTGGCTGCTGGCGCTGCCGGTGGCCACGAGGGAGACTCCGGCAACGCCGAGGGCCACCACGGCCGCGCCTATCTTGTGTCGCATGCTGTCGCTCCTGACAGAACGTGGGGGAGTCCGATGAGCCGTGCTGCACGCGTGCGGGGGTAGCGCTGGTGGGTACCAGTGCCGACGATCCGGTCTAGACCAAGTTCCAATGTATGGACGTTAGTTGAACATGTCCATACCAATCACGGGCCTTCGACCGGACCGCTCCGGCCCGTGTAGAAGGCCACCGTCAGGTCCTTGACCAGCGCCTTGCGGTCGTAGTCGTCCAGTTCGACCAGACCACGCGTGGTCAGCCGGTGGACCATGTCGTCGACCGCGTCCACCACGGACGTGAGCACCGCGTCCCGGTGCTTGGCGTCGATCGCCGCGACCCGGCGCCGCTGCATGGCGGCCGCGATCTCCGGCGCGTACTCGATCCGGGTCGGCTGCGCCGAGAAGACGTCGATGCCGACCGGGACGCACTCCGCCGACAGCATCCGCGTCAGCGCCTCCCCCACCACCTCCGCGTCCCGCAGTGTCATCGGGGCGTCCTCGTGAATGGGGGTCCCCCCACCGGGGGCGGGAGCGGCGTCGGCCGGCAGCCGGGACAGCACCCGGGCCATCGCCGACTCCACCTGCTCGCGCAGGTACCGCTCGTGGTCCGCCACCCCGAGGGCGGCCCGCACGGTGTCCCGGATCCGCCACACCACCAGCACCACCACCCGCAGCGCGGTGCCGTGCGCGTCGACGGCCGGGATCGGCTCGCTGCGCCAGTGCCGCAGCCGTACGTCGACCCGGCGGCGCAGCAGCAGCGGGCTCACCCACATGAGCCCCGTGCGCCGCACGCTGCCCCGGTAGTCCCCGAAGAGGGTGAGGACCCACGCGTACCCGACCCTCCCCCGGCACAGTCCGCCGAAGGAGAAGAGCACCCCCAGCACGCCCAGCGCCAGCAGCGCCCAGATGCCGAGCCCGATGCCGTTGTACGGGCGTGACGGCAGCCCCAGCATGACGGCCACCGCCGGGGGCACCACCCCGGTCCACCACAGCAGCGCGGCGCACCCGGCCAGCGCGACCGCCCCGGCCGCGACCCCGGCCCACCCGGGCAGCACCGGCCCGGGCCGCTCGGCCGGCTCCGCGTCGGCCGGCGGCACGGTCCGCCGCGCCGGCCCGGGAACCGTCACGGCCGCCACGGCCCGCCCGTCCGGCGCCGGTGCGGCCGGCCCGGCGGGGCGCGCACCGCCGGGCACCCGCCCCCGTACGACCGGGACCGGTCCGGCGTCCGGCGTCTCGGGGCCGGCCTTCTCGTCGTCGCGGAACAGCAGGTGCACCGGGATGGGCCCGGTGGTCTCGTTCCCGATGACGGGGACCCGGCGACCGGTCGTCACCCCACCGGTCACCCAGCCGGTCGTCACCGCGCCGGCCGTCGTCCCATGGGTCGCCGTCCCACCGGTCGCCGTCCCACCGGTCTTCGATCCGCCGGTCTTCGATCCGCCGGTCGTACCGCCGCCCTCCGGCGTCGCCGTACTCAACCCTGCCTCCTCGTGTCGGTCATCGGAACAGCCGCCGCCAGGTCTCGGGGCCCGGGTAGCCGTTGGCGGCGGCGCCGCGCCAGCCCTGGGCGCGCTGGAACGCCTCGACGTTGCGCCGGTCGGCCTCGCTCCAGCGCGGGCCCGGCCCGGTCCGGTAGTGGGCGCCGAAGCCGCGCCGCACCAACTGGCGCCCCAGCCGCTCGACGTGCTCGTTGGCCCGGCCCGGCCGGAAGTGGGCGCGGCCGGGGAACGGGGGCGCCGAGACGGCCGCACCGGAGCGGGAGGGGACGTCGCGCCCCTGTCCGTTCACCAGCAGCCGCCAGGTGTCCGGCCCCGGCAGCCCGTCCGCGTCCCGCCCGCTCCAGCCCTGCGCCCGCTGGAACGCCCGGGTCGCCTTCCGGTCCGCCTCGCTCCAGCGCGGCCCGGGTCCAAGGCGGTAGAAGCGCTTGCCGCCCCGCTCCGCGAGCATCCGCCCGAGCCGGGTGACGTGGCGGTTGTCCGCCCCCGGCCCGAAGGACCCGGAACCCGGGTAGGCCGCGGAGGCGCCCGGGGCGCCGGGGTTCCCGGGGGCGCCGTCGCTCAGGCCCTTGTAGCGGTAGGCGACGTAGCGGGCGGAGTTGTTCCAGTACGCCATCGGAGTCGCCAGCCTGCGGGCGTGCGGCCTGGTCTGCTCGTAGGCCGTGTAGGAGGTGTGCGTGTAGTCGGTCCAGCCGCCGAAGAGGGTGACGTGCGAGCCGCGGTTCGGGTCGGCCGGGTTGTGGAAGAGCAGGATGTCGCCGGGCTGGAGGTCGGAACGGTCCAGCCGGGTGCCGAACCGGTCGAGGGAACCGGTCCACTCGTTGCCGGCCAGGTTCCAGGCCATCGAGACGAAGCCCGAGCAGTCCTGGCGGTAGCCGTCCGTCCAGTACTTCTCCATGGAGTACGGGACCTTCACGGCGACCCAGCGCTTGGCCCGGTTGATGATCTCGGTGCGGGTGGACCGGCGCAGCGCGGGCGCGGAGACGTGCCCGCCCGTCGGCCCGGCGTGCGGCCGTCCGTGCAGCGGCCCGGCGCCGCCCTGCGGGGTGGAGACGTCCGGGTCGTCCCGCTCCCGGCCCGGCCCCGCGTGGCCGGCCGGACCGGCGGGGCCCGCCGGGTGGGTGACGGTGACCGCGCCGCCCGTCCCGGCCCCGCCGCCTAGGGCGACCCCGGCGGCGGTGAACAGGACCAGGGCGCGCCGCGCGCCGTGGGCGGCGGGGTGGCCGCCGGCCCGCACGGCACGGCGGAGGGCCGTCTCGCGACGGTGCCGGGCACAGCCGGCGCAGGGGCAGTCGGGGGCGGGCTCGTACTCCTCGAAGACCGGTACGGCGGCCATGCGCTTCCCCTCCAGGTTCTTCCGGTGCTGCGTACGGGCGCCAGTGTCTCAACTGACCCGACATGTCGCATTTTGACGGTCGAAAGGGTAAAAACGGTCGGCCGACAGGCCGTGACGGCCCCATTCACCGGCGCACCGCACCCGGGCGGTCCGGACCACCCCCGCCCATCGGGTAGAGTTGTGCAGGTCAGCAGGCGCCGCTAGCTCAGTTGGTTAGAGCAGCTGACTCTTAATCAGCGGGTCCGGGGTTCGAGTCCCTGGCGGCGCACGCGAGGCTGAGGCCCCCTCACCATGGGTGAGGGGGCCTCAGCCGTGCCACCACTCCGATACACCCGTAAAGCACGCATATGCCCGATAAACAGTGCGTTTCACCCTTGCGAGCGGGTGAGAGGGCCGTAGACCCTATCCTGGGACCGGTGTCCTTAAGGGGGCACGTGGTTCGTGCAGTTGGCGGCAGTGTCGGGGGATGCTCCGGATGCGGGGGCCACGGGGTGGGGGCCCCGTTCACGCAGGGACACCGTGACAGGCATCATGCAACCGGAAGGTCGTCTTTCCCTGTCCTCGGGAAGGGTGGCCCGCCACCGAAGTGCCGGAACACGCCGGTTCAGGGGGACTGCGCGCTCCGGACGGAAACGAACACGACCAATCACGCAGCCAGCATGCGTGCGGGGGGATGACTCATGACGTCGACGCCGACCGGCGCCCGGCAGGACGACGACCCGTCCCGGACCACTCAGCTTCGGGTTCCCCCGCAGCTCCGGACCGGCGGATCCCGGCAGCGCGGCGCCGCCGCCAAGCCGCTGCCGCGCTACGACTACGAGCACTACAGCCGGCTCGCCGGGCCCCTCACCCAGCCCGACCCGAACAAGCCGTACACGGTGCAGTACCGCTCCCTGATCTCCCAGGAGCCGCACCGCGTCCGGGTCGCGCTGATGCTCGCCGCCGCCCCGGTGCTGTCGGTGGTGCTGCTGGTGTGGCTGCTCCAGCCGTCGCACTGGACCGAGCGCGACCACCCCGCCTTCGACTGGCTGCCCGCGCTCGACGTCGTGATGCTCGTCTCGATCGGCCTGATCGAGTTCTTCCGCTGCATGAACGTGCTGTCGAACGCCCATGCGACCCTGGTCGCCCGCGACCCGGTCCCTGTCGTGCCGGAGACGGGCACCCGCGTGGCCTTCCTCACCTCCTTCGTCCCGGGCAAGGAGCCCCTGGAGATGGTGACGAAGACGCTGGAGGCGGCCGTCAGGATCCGGCACCGGGGCCTGATGCACGTCTGGCTGCTCGACGAGGGGAACGACCCCGACGTCAAGGCCGTCTGCGAGCGCCTGGGCGTCCACCACTTCTCCCGCAAGGGCATAGCGAAGTGGAACCAGCCCACCGGTGCCCACCGCGCCAAGACCAAGCACGGCAACTACAACGCCTGGCTGGACGCGCACGGCGACAAGTACGACTTCTTCGCCTCCGTCGACACCGACCACGTGCCGCTGCCGAACTACCTGGAGCGCATGCTTGGCTTCTTCCGGGACCCGGACGTCGGCTTCGTCATCGGCCCGCAGGTGTACGGCAACTACGACAACTTCGTCACCAAGGCCGCCGAGTCGCAGCAGTTCCTCTTCCACGCGCTGATCCAGCGCGCCGGCAACCGCTACGGCGCGCCGATGTTCGTCGGCACGTCGAACGCCGTGCGCATCACGGCGCTCAAGCAGATCGGCGGACTGTACGACTCGATCACCGAGGACATGGCGACCGGCTTCGAGATCCACCGGCACAAGAACCCGGCGACGGGCAACAAGTGGCGCTCGGTCTACACCCCGGACGTGCTCGCCGTCGGCGAGGGGCCGAGCGCCTGGACGGACTTCTTCACCCAGCAGATGCGCTGGTCGCGCGGCACGTACGAGACGATCCTCAAGCAGTACTGGAAGGGCTGGTACTCGCTGCCGCCGAGCAAGCTCTTCAACTACACGATGATGATCATCTTCTATCCGATGTCCGCCCTGAACTGGATCCTCGCGGCCCTGAGTTGCGCGCTGTTCCTGGGCATGGGGGCCTCGGGTGTGAACATCGACCCCACCGTGTGGCTGATGCTCTACGGCAACGCCTCCGCGCTGCAGATCGGCCTCTACGTCTGGAACCGCCGCCACAACGTGTCCCCGCACGAGCCGGAGGGGTCCGGCGGCGTGGCCGGCATGCTCATGTCCGCGCTGTCCGCGCCGCTCTACGCCAAGGCCCTCGTCGACTCCGTCCTGCGCCGCAAGAGCTCGTTCGTGGTCACCCCCAAGGGCGACTCGGCGAGCCCGGACCGGTGGTTCGGGACCTTCCGGTACCACTGGTACTTCATCGGCATCTTCGGCGCCTCCATCGCCGCCGGCTTCGTCCTCGGGCACTCCCACCCCGCCATGATCATCTGGGCGTCGTTCGCCACGCTGATCACCGCGACGCCGATCTTCGTCTGGCGGCACATGCTGCGGCAGGAGAAGAAGAAGCGCCCCGCCCGGCACGGCGGGGGCCTGCCGCCGCAGCCCGCGCCGGCCGAGGACCACGGGCCGCGGGCCGAGCCGAGCGGGGCCCGGCAGAACGACACCATGCAGATCGCCCTTGGGGGACGTAACAAATGAGCAGCCTGCCCGTCCGGCCGAACCACCGGAGGAACCGCGCCCGTCGCATCCTGATAGGCACGGCGGTGGTCGCGGTGGTCGCCGGGTTCAACGGGCCGGCCCTGTACCGGTACGGCTCGGAGAAGTACCACGACTACACGATCAACAAGCCGGAGTACAAGGCCGCCAACGGCCACTGGGACTTCCTCGACGTCCCCTCCGAGTTCCGGATCAACACCATCCACGCGGCGCTGCTGCACACCGGCAAGGTGCTGCTGGTCGCGGGCTCCGGCAACAACCAGAAGAACTTCGACGCGAACAAGTTCGAGTCGGTCCTGTGGGACCCGAAGACGAACGAGTTCAAGATGATCCCCACGCCGAAGGACATGTTCTGCTCCGGGCACACGCAGCTGCCCGACGGGAAGCTGCTGATCGCCGGCGGCACCAAGCGGTACGAGAAGCTCCAGGGTGACGTCACCAAGGCCGGCGGCCTGATGATCGTCCACAACGAGGACCCGGACAAGCCCATCACGCTGCCCGCCGGGACGAAGTTCACCGGCAAGGCCAACGGCAAGACGTTCGTCTCCAAGGACCCGGTCCTGGTGGAGAAGGCCGAGAAGATCTTCGACAAGACCACCGGCCGCTTCCTGCGCACCCAGCCCGGGCTGGGCCGGATCTACGTCGAGGCCGAGGAGTCCGGCAAGGAGTTCGAGACCGGCACCGAGGACAACTACCGGGTCGAGGGCCTCAAGGGCAAGGACGCCCGCAACGTCTACGGCATGGCGCAGAAGCTCGCCCTCGACAAGAAGGACTTCCAGGGCATCAGGGACGCCTTCGAGTTCGACCCGGTCGCCGAGAAGTACATCAAGGTCGACCCCATGAACGAGGCCCGCTGGTACCCCACGCTGACCACGCTCAAGGACGGCAAGGTCCTCGCCCTGTCCGGCCTCGACGAGATCGGGCAGATCGTCCCGGGCAAGGACGAGATCTACGACCCGAAGACCAGGACGTGGAAGTACACCGGGATCGAGCGGCGTTTCCCGACGTACCCGGCCATCTTCCTGATGGACAACGGCAAGCTGTTCTACTCCGGCTCCAACGCCGGGTACGGACCCGCCGACGTCGGCCGTGACCCGGGCGTCTGGGACCTGGAGACCAACGAATTCGAGAAGATACCGGGCCTGAGCGACCCGGACCGGATGGAGACGTCCGCGACGGTGATGCTGCCGCCCGCCCAGGACCAGCGGTTCATGGTCATCGGTGGCGGCGGGGTCGGTGAGTCCCAGGAGTCCAGCGAGAAGTCCCGGCTGGTCGACCTGAAGGACCCGAACCCGCGCTTCAAGGACGGCGCCTCCCTCGACCGGGGCACCCGCTACCCGAGCGCCTCGCTGATGCCGGACGACACCGTGCTGGTCACCGGAGGCTCCGAGGACTACCGGGGCCGCGGCGACTCCAACGTGCTGGAGGCGCGGACGTACGACCCGAAGAACGGGAAGTACACCCGTGTCGCCGACCCCCGGGTGGGGCGCAACTACCACTCCGGCTCGGTGCTCCTGCCCGACGGCCGCGTGATGATCTTCGGCTCGGACTCGCTCTTCGCCGACAAGGCCAACACCAAGCCCGGTGTCTTCGAGCAGCGCATCGAGATCTACACCCCGCCCTACCTCTACCGGGACTCCCGGCCCGAGGTCACCGGCGGCCCGGAGAAGATCAAGCGGGGTGGCAGCGGGGTCTTCACGACGCCGGACGCCGCGAGGATCACGACCGCGAAGCTGCTGCGGCCGAGCGCCGTCACCCACGTCACCGACGTCGACCAGCGCTCGATCGCCCTGGAGATGAAGAAGACCGCCGACGGCATCGAGGTCACCGTCCCGAAGAACCGGGCCCTGGTCCCCGCCGGCTGGTACATGCTCTTCGTCACCGACGACAAGGGCACGCCGTCCGAGGCGGTGTGGGTCGAGGTCCCGTAGGGCCCGCGGTACGACACGAAAGGGGCGCCCCCGGCGGGGGCGCCCCTTCGCCGTGCCCGGGGTCCTACGCGGAGTTGCGCGCCAGTTCGAGGGCGTACTCCGGGAACCAGTCACCCGCCTTCGGGCCGCCCTTGCAGTCGCCGTCCGACTCGCCGGGGCGCTTGATCCACAGGTAGGCGTCGACCAGCGGGTCGCCCGTCTTCGTGGTGGGCGTCTCGCCGAGGGCACGGCCCGGCGGGTTGCACCAGTTCTCGGCGGGGTCGCCCTTGGTGTAGGGGCCGTTGCCGTTGCGGCTGGTGTCGATGACGAACGGCTTGCCGCCGACCCTCTTCGAGACCTTCCTGCCGTACTCCTTGCTGGCCGCCGTCGTCTGGAAGTTGGCCACGTTCACCGCGAAGCCGTCGGCCTCGGCGACGCCCGCCCACTTCAACGGCTCGAAGATCTGGTCCGGCCTGCCCCAGCCGGCGTTGCCCGCGTCCAGGTACACCTTGGTGTTCGGCAACTGCTTCAGCCGCTTGACGGCGCCCTTCAGCAGGTCGTACCGCTCCTCGTGGTACTGCTCCTCGGTGCAGCCGTCCACCATGTGCATCACGGCGTCGGGCTCCACGACCACCGTGGCCCGCCGGTCGCCGATGCCCTTTGCCACCTTGTCCAGCCACGCGCGGTACGCGTCGCCGTCGGCGGCGCCGCCCGCCGAGTGCTGGCCGCAGTCCCGGTGCGGGATGTTGTAGAGGACCAGCACGGCGTCCCGGTCCGCCTTCGTGGCGGCCTCGGTGAAGCCGCGGGCGTCCTCCTCGGGCTGCTCCGTGCCGACCCACTCGCCCACCGGCTGGGAAGCGATCCTCCTGATGAGCTCGGCGTCCCCCTTCTTGCCGTCCCGCAGGTAACTCTCCACCTGCTGGGCCGCCTTGCTCCCGGGATTGACCCAGAACGGGTCGGCCGCCTTCGGCTGCTGGCTCACTCCGGGCAGGGCCTCCGGTTCCTTGCCGCCGCCGGCGTCGGGGGAGGTACAGGCCGCCAGCAGCAATGCCGCCACGGCGCCCACCGCCCCCACCGCGGCCGCCCTCACGCGGGCAGGCCCGGTGCAACTGCCGTACATACACTCCCCCTGTGGTGCACTCTGCGCGGGGCCATCCCCCAGGCGCCCCTCCCGGACAACCCGGTCCAATCCATCCTGACACACGGGCCCCGGGGGCCACGAGGGCGGCCACCCGCCCTCGGGAAGGGCCCGCGGCCGGGCCGGCCGGGCGGTCACGCGGCGGGAGCGCCGCGGTCGCCGGTCAGGTAGCCGGAGACGACGACGTTGGCGGTGTAGGCGCCCGCGGCGCGGTCGAAGGTGCCGCCGCAGGTGATCAGGCGCAGTTCGGCCCGGCCGGGCTGCCGCTGGCCGTACGCCGCCTTCGGGTCGAACTCGTCCCGGGCGAAGACCCGCACGTCGTCGATGGTGAACTCGGCGACCGAGCCGTCCGTCCGGGTCACCTCGATCCGCTCGCCGGGGCGGGCGGAGCTCAGACCGTAGAAGACGGCGGGTTTCGTCTCGGTGTCGACATGGCCGACGAACAGCGCGGCGCCGTCCGTGCCCGGCTCGGCCCCGCCGCCGAACCACCCGACGGTGTGCGCCTGCTCGTACGGGGGCGGGTCGATCGCGCCCGCCCGGTCCAGGGCCCGCGCCGCGACCGGTGCGGTGATCCCGAGCGACGGGACCTCCAGCCGCTCGGGCGCGGCGGGCTCCATCGGCGGGCGGGCCGGCGGCAGCGGGACGCCCAGGGGCCGGCCGACGGCGGCGACGTCACCGGTGGTGGGGGCGGACAGGCCGCCGGGGCCGGACGTGATGTCCTTGCCCCACAGCCACAGGCCCAGCAGCAACAGGGCCCAGGCCACACCGGTGAGCAGCCGGCCGTGTCCGGTGGGGTGCGGTGCGGAGGACACGGTCAGTCCGCGCGGGGGCGGCGACGGCGGCGGGAGCTGCGGAGGGCGACGGCGACCGCCGCGACGCCCGCCAGCACCAGGCCGACCACGGTGTGCGGGGTGCCGGGCCCCTGTTCGCCGGAGCCGCCCCGGGGCGCGTCGGCTGCCAGCAGCGCCGCTCCCCCGCCGCCGGCCCGGACGGGTGCCACGGGGGTGGGCGGCGTGTGGTGGGTGACGTGGACGGTGCCGGCGTCGTGGTGGTCGCGCCCGTCGCAGTGGACGGTGAGCGGGTACGAACCGGTGTCCAGGCGCGACTTGACGGTGGTGTCGCCGTACAACGGCCCGCCCTTGCCCTCGCGTCCGGACAGTTCGGCGTCGGCGACGAACGCCTTGGACCTGACCGACCCGTGCTTGCCGACACAGCCGTGGACCTGGATGTCCACGTCCTCGCCGGGCCTGGTGGTCGCCGGGACGACCTGGGCCGTCACCTTCTCCCGGTGCTTCTCGCCGTCCCGGCGCTCCTCGCCGTCACCGGCGTACACGGGTCCCGCCGCCAGCGCCAGGACCGTGACCGTCCCCGCGGCACGGAGAGCAAACAAAGCTGAACGCATCGTGAACCTCCTGCACTGAAGATTCACCCGGTTCGGCGGTTCCCGCATCCGCAGGGAGACGGCCTTCACCCGGTCGGGCGTCGCCGACCTGGGGTGATGGCCCGGCAGAAGGGTCAGATGCGCTCCACCAGATCGGCGATCGAGTCGACCACGGTCGAGGGCCGGAAGGGGTAGCGGTCCACATCGGCGGGGGTGGTGAGCCCGGTCAGGACCAGGAACGTCTCCATACCCGCTTCCAGCCCGGCCAGCACGTCGGTGTCCATCCGGTCGCCGATCATGGCGCTGGACTCCGAGTGGGCGCCGATGGCGTTCAGGCCGGTGCGCATCATCAGGGGGTTCGGCTTGCCCGCGAAGTACGGGTCCTTGCCGGTGGCCTTGGTGATGAGCGCGGCGACCGAGCCGGTGGCGGGCAGCGGGCCCTCGGTGGAGGGTCCGGTCTCGTCGGGGTTGGTGCAGATGAATCTTGCCCCGCCGTTGATCAGCCGGATCGCCTTGGTGAGGGACTCGAAGCTGTAGGTGCGGGTCTCGCCGAGGACCACGTAGTCGGGGTCGTGGTCGGTGAGGATGTAGCCGATGTCGTGCAGGGCGGTGGTGAGCCCCGCCTCGCCGATGACGTACGCCGTGCCGCCGGGCCGCTGGTCGTCGAGGAACCGGGCGGTGGCCAGGGCGGAGGTCCAGATGTTCCGCACGGGGACGTCCAGCCCCATGCGGGCGAGACGGGCGTGCAGGTCGCGAGCGGTGTACATGGAGTTGTTGGTGAGGACCAGGAAGGGCCTCTCCGCGTCCCGCAGTTTCTTGATGAAGGCGTCGGCACCGGGGATGGGGACGCCCTCGTGGATGAGGACGCCGTCCATGTCGGTCAGCCAGGACTCGATCGGCTTGCGCTCTGCCATGGGGCGGGACTCCTGCCGTACGGATACGTGCACGTGTGCTTTGGCGCCGCGACAGCGCTGTGGCGACGCCCTAGCCTAATCACGATGCGGTGATCTTCACCCCGTCGATCGTCCGGTACGTCGTCGGTCCCGGTGCGGCGGCGGCAGTGGCCGGCGGTGGGGGCTCCGGCGGGGACGGCGGCGGCCGGCAACCGGGTTCGCGCCGGGCCCGGCGGACGGTCTCGCGGGAGATCCCGTACCGGACGTCGGGTCGCGTTCGGCGGGCGCCCGGCCCACGCCCGACGGGTGCACGCCAGCGGGGGGGTGACCGGGGGACGCCGCCCCGTCCGGCCGGTCAGCCCCGGCGGTCCCGGATCCGCCCGGCGAGGGCGAGCGTCCCGGCGCCGAGGAGGAAGGCGAGGGCCGAGGCACCGGCGACGATCAGCACGTTCCGGCCGGTCCTGGGCAGTTCCTCGGCGACCTCGCTGGCCGGCTCCTCGTCCACGAGGGCGAACCGGTAGTCGGCGGACTCGCCCACCCAGTCGCCGTCACCGCCGCGGCGCTGGACGATCGCGGCGTTCGCGGTGATCGTGTCGGGCAGGGCGTCGGAGGTGAAGGCGAGGCGGACGGGCACGGTGACGGTCCGGCCGGGCGGGACGACGAAGCCGCGGAACCGGTCGCCGCCGGTGCCGGCGGTGCTGTCGTCGAGGACGCCGACGAGTTCGCTCTCGTCGGTCTTCTCGATCGTGACGGGGTGCTGGCGGCCCCCGCCGTCCCCCCCGGTCCCGGTCCCGGTGGCGTCCCCGGTCCCGGTCGCGCCCTCGTTCTCGTAGAACTCCAGTTGGATCTGACCCGGCTTCAGGGTGCGGGTGCGGTCGGTGAAGACGATGACGGGGTGGATGTTGCCGCAGGGCTCGGTGGTGGTGTTGGTCAGCTCCACCGTCCAGGCGTGGAAGCCGCCGCCGGGCCGGTAGGCGGCGGGGCCGCCGCTGATGCGCGTACGCAGGGGGAAGTCGGTGGTCGAGGGGGTGCCGCAGGTGGGCTGCCGGTCGGGGGCGGCGGCCTCGAAGGCCGGGGTGCCGTCCGCCGGGGCCGCCGCGGTGAGCGCGAGTACGGCGACGGCGACGGCGGTGCCCTGGGCGGTGGCGGTGCGCAGTCGCATGGGGAACCTCTGGCAGCCGGTGGACGGTCGTGCCCCGAGAACCTTCCACGCGGCCACCCCGGCGCACCGGCGGACCGGCGACCTCCCGCCGTACGGCGGCGGGGAAGCCCCCGATCGGCGCAACGAAGCG
The DNA here is from genome assembly GCF_056432045.1 of Streptomyces sp. NPDC045701. Lineage (NCBI taxonomy): Bacteria > Bacillati > Actinomycetota > Actinomycetes > Kitasatosporales > Streptomycetaceae > Streptomyces > Streptomyces sp. NPDC045701. The sequence goes on from NZ_JBWKJV010000002.1 coordinate 403,617, forward strand.
GACCGGTGGCCGGGGGCGGCACGTGCGCCCGGCGGCCCCGGTACGGCGCGGTGCCCGCCGGCCGCGCCCCCGGCGGCGCCCGTGGTCGGCGCCGTCACCGGCCGAACAGGGGGGCCAGCACCAGCTGGGCCGCGCCCTCCGCCACCGGGTGGGCCGAGCCGTCCGCGAGGGCCACCGGCACCGGGGGTTCGCCCGCGCCCCGGGCGCGCTCCTCAAGGACGGCGCGCACGCCCCGCAGGAACGGCTCCGGCGTGCCGGTCACCACCCGGCCGCCGAGCAGCACGCGGTCGATGTCCAGCAGCTTGACCAGGTTCGCGGCCCCGGCGCCCAGTACCCCGGCCGCTCCGGCGAGGTCGCCCCGCGCGACCGCGGCCAGGCACAGCGCCTCCAGGCAGCCGCGCCCGCCGCACCCGCACACCGGCCCGTCCAGCTGGACGGTCTGGTGCCCGAACTCCCCCGCGCCCGTCCGCGCGCCCCGGTACACGGCGCCGCCGAGGACGAGCCCCGCGCCCAGCCCCGTACCGAGGTGGAGGTAGGCGAACGAGTCGCCGCCCGCCCCGTTCAGGGCGATGCCCAGCGCCGCCGTGTTCGTGTCCTTGTCGAGCACCACGGGCAGCCCGAGCCGCCGTGCCAGGGCGTCGCGCAGCGGGAAGCCGTCCCACTCGGGGAAGCCGGTCACCCGGTGCGGGACGCCCGCCGCGTGGTCGAGCGGCCCCGGCATGGCGACCCCGACCCCCAGCAGCGGGCGCGAGGTGAGCGCGGCGACCTCGCCGGCGGCCACCTCCATCACCACCTCGGCGCCCGATCCCAGGTCCAGCGGGACGACGCCGGCCGCGACGACGGCGCCCGACAGGTCGACCAGGACCGCGGTGAGCTCGTCCCGGTCCAGGTGCAGGCCCACGGCGTGGGCGGCGCCCGGGACGAGCCGCAGGACGGTGCGCGGCTTGCCGCCCGTGGAGGCGCGCCGGCCCGCCTCGGCCGCGAGCCCCTCCTCCCGCAGCCGGGCGGTGATCTTGCTGACCGCCTGCGGGGTGAGCCCGGTCCGCTCGGCCAGCTCCAGCCGGCTGGCCCCGGCCTCGCCCGCCGTCCGCAGCAGGTCGAGCACGAGCGCCGCGTTGTGGCTCCGCAGGGCCGGCAGGTTCACACCCGTATCGCTGTTCACCAGCCCATTGTCGCGCCCGCTTGCACTTTGGCAACAGCGTTGCTTAAGTGGCGGGCATGACTGGACGACCGCTGCGCGTCGGACTCGTCGGCTACGGCCTGGCGGGCTCCGTCTTCCACGCCCCGCTGATCGCCGCGACCGAGGGCCTGGTCCTCGACACGGTCGTCACGTCCGCCCCCGAGCGGCAGCGACAGGCCCGTGACGCGTTCCCGGACGTCCGGTTCGCCGCTTCGGCCGATGAGCTGTGGGGCCGGTCCGACGAGCTGGACCTCGTCGTGATCGCCTCCCCCAACAAAACGCACGTACCGCTGGCGACCGCCGCCCTGAAGGCCGGCCTGCCGGTCGTCGTCGACAAGCCGGTCGCCGGCACGGCGGCGGAGGCCCGCGGGCTCGCCGCCCTCGCCGAGGAGCGCGGCCTGCTCCTGTCCGTCTTCCAGAACCGCCGCTGGGACAACGACTTCCTGACCCTCCGCTCGCTGATCGAGCGCGGCGAGCTCGGCGACGTGCAGCGCTTCGAGTCGCGCTTCGAGCGGTGGCGGCCCCGGCTCAAGGGCGGCTGGCGCGAGTCGGGCGCACCGGAGGAGTTCGGCGGGCTGCTGTACGACCTGGGCAGCCACGTCGTCGACCAGGCGCTGGTGCTGTTCGGGCCGGCCACGCGGGTGTACGCCGAGGCCGACGTACGCCGTGCGGGCGCCGAGGCGGACGACGACACGTTCGTCGCGGTCACGCACGCGAGCGGCGTCCGCTCCCACCTGTACGTGAGCGCCACCGCCGCCCAGCTCGGCCCCCGCTTCCGGGTGCTCGGCTCGAAGGCGGGGTACGTCAAGCACGGCCTCGACCCGCAGGAGAGCGCCCTGCGCGAGGGCGGGCGCCCCGGCCCCGGGTGGGGGACGGAGCCCGAGTCGATGTGGGGTCGCCTCGGCGCCGGCGAGTCCCCGCTGACGGGCGGCGGCACCCCGGTGCCGTCCCTCCCGGGCGACTACCCGGCGTACTACGCCTCGATCGCCGCCGCCCTGCGCGACGGCACGCCCCCACCGGTCACCGCCCACGAGGCGGCGGCGGCGCTGGACGTCCTGGAGGCGGCCCGCCGGTCGGCGCGCGACGGTGTGACGGTGACCCTGTGACCGCCGGGGCCGTCGGGACCACTGGGGTCGCAGGGGCGGCCGGGACCACCCCGGCCACCGCGACCACCACCGCTCCGACCGTCGCCGAGCTGGAGGAGCAGCAGGCCCGCCTCGCCCTCCCCCGCTTCACGTACGACGACGCCTGGACGCTCGGCACGCTCCTGGTCGGCCTGGCCCGCGAGCGGAACGCGCCGGTCGCCATCGACATATGGCGCGGCGGCCAGCAGCTCTTCCACGCCGCGCTGCCGGGGTCGAGCGCCGACAACGACGCCTGGATCGACCGCAAGCGCCGCGTCGTCGAGCGGTACGCCGAGAGCTCCCTCCTGGTCGGCACCCGGTTCCGCGCGAAGGGCAAGTCCTTCGACACGGACTCCCGCCTGGACCCGGACCGCTACGCGGCGCACGGCGGTTCGTTCCCCCTCACGGTCACGGGCGCGGGCGTCATCGGGACGGTCACCGTCTCGGGACTGCCGCAGCTGGACGACCACGCGCTGGTGGTGGAAGCGCTGGAGCGCCTGGCGGGCGCCCTCTGAGCCGGCGGGCCACCCCCCTCCCCCGAGGGGTGGCCCGCCTTCTTCCCACGGGCCCGCGCGGCTCAGGGGTGCATCCGGGCGCCCTTGATCACCTTGTCGACCGCGTTGCGCGGCCCGTACACGGCGAGCCCCACCAGATCCAGCCGGTCCCTCGGCACCGCCCGCACCGCCGCGCGGTTGTCGCGGTCGTTGCCGGTGGCGAAGAGGTCCGAGGTGAACACCGACCGGGGAAGCGCGCGGGACAGGACGCGGCCGTGCGCCGCGGTCAGCGTCTCCTTCGACGCCTCGAAGACCAGGACGGGCTGGCGGAACATCGGCAGGTAAGGGGTGCCGTCGGCGTCGGCGTACGGTTCGCCGACCACCTCGGGGAGGTCCGTCCCGAGACCACTGACCAGGAACGCGGTCACGTTCAGCCGCTGCCAGGGCTCCAGGTCCTCGCGCAGCAGGACGGCGATCTTGGTGTCGAAGCGTACGGGCGGCTCTCCGGCCGCCCCGGTGGCCGTCGCGGTGGCCGCCTCGGCGGGCCTGGCTGCGGTCGCGGGCTTCACGGTGGTGGTCGTGGTGGTCATGCGCCGAGACTGCCGCCGGCCGTGCCGAAGGGTCTTGTACGTTGTTTGCATGGTGGCCCGGCAGGAGGTTTCCGCGTGGCGCCCGCCGGTCGCGGGTGTCGTGGAGGTCTTCCACGCCCACTTCACCGAGCACCGCTACCCGATGCACGTCCACGACGCGTGGACCCTGCTGATCGTCGACTCCGGCGCGGTCCGCTACGACCTGAACCGCCACGAGCACGGCACCCCGCGCGACACGGTGTCCCTGCTCCCGCCGCAGGTGCCGCACAACGGCTCGCCCGCCACCGCGCAGGGCTTCCGCAAGCGGGTGCTCTACCTCGACCTGACGCAGCTGGACGAGAGCTACATCGGCCCGGCGGTGGACGGCCCCGACCTGTGCGACCCGGTCCTGCGCCGGCGGGTCGGGCAACTGCACACGGCCCTGGCGCACCGGGGCGACGAGCTGGAGGCGCAGAGCCGTCTCGCCCTGATCGGCGAGCGGCTGCGGTCCCACCTGCGGCCCCGGCTCGCCGACGCCCGGCGGGTGCCCGACCGGGGCGTGGCCCACGGACTGCGGGACCTCCTCGACGAACGGCTGCTCCAGGGGCTGTCCCTGGACGAGGCCGCGCGGCTGGTGCACGCCCACCCGGCGCACCTCGTGCGGGCGTTCAGCGCCGCTTTCGGCATCGCCCCGCACCAGTACCTGACCGCCCGCCGGGTCGACCGCGCCCGGCGGCTCCTGCTGGAGGGACAGCCACCGGGCACGGTGGCCGCCGCGGCCGGGTTCTACGACCAGTCGCATCTGACCCGGCACTTCAAGCGGCTCGTGGGCATCACGCCCGGGCGCTACGCCCGTACGGCCACGGCCCGGGGCCGGTGACGCCCGGCCCCGGCACGACGACGGTCACGGCCGGCGGCGGTGGGCCGCACCCGCGCCCGGGCGGCCCGCCGCCGTACCCCACACCGTCCACCGCGTAACGTGTCCGCTCCCGTCAGGCGCCCTTCAGCTCCTGCCGCTGCCGCCCGAGCCCCTCGACCTCCAGCTCGACGACGTCCCCGGCGCGCAGGTACGGCTTCGGTTCGGGCTGCCCCATGGCCACGCCGGCCGGCGTGCCGGTGTTGATGACGTCGCCCGGGTACAGCGTCATGAACCGGCTGACGTACCGCACGACCTCCGCGACGGGGAAGATCTGGTCGGCCGTGGAGCCGTCCTGCTTCAGCTCGCCGTTGACCCACAGCTTCAGCGACAGCGCCTGCGGGTCCGGCACCTCGTCGGCCGTCACCAGCCAGGGACCGAGCGGGTTGAACGTCTCGCAGTTCTTGCCCTTGTCCCAGGTGCCGCCGCGCTCTATCTGGAACTCCCGCTCCGAGACGTCGTGGGCGACCGCGTACCCGGCGACGTGCGCGAGCGCGGCCTCCGCCGACTCCACGTAACGGGCGGTACGCCCGATGACCACCGCGAGCTCGACCTCCCAGTCGGTCTTGCGGCTGCCACGCGGCACGAGCACGGTGTCGTCCGGGCCCACGACCGTGTCGGCCGCCTTGAGGAAGACGACCGGCTCGGCGGGGGTCGCCTGGCCCGTCTCGGCGGCGTGGTCGTGGTAGTTCAGCCCGATGCACACGACCTTGCCGATCCGCCCGACCGGCGGCCCGATCCGCAGCCCCGTCGGGTCCAGCGCGGGCAGCACGCCCGCGCCGGCCGCGGCCCGGACCCGGTCGAGCGCCGACGCGTCGGAGAGCAGGGCTCCGTCGATGTCGGGCACGAGCGCGGACAGGTCCCGCAGGACCCCGTCCCGGTCGAGCAGCGCGGGGCGCTCCGCCCCCGCCGTACCGACGCGCAGCAGCTTCATGGTCTTCTCCCTGTGGTCGAGGTAGGCCCCGGCCGATGGGGTGCGGCCATCGGAGGATTGGCCGATCCTCCAAGACATCGGTTCACCCCGCAAGACCCCGTTCACACCGTGGACGGCTCGCGGTACAGGTACGCGCGCTCGGCGGCGGTCCACGCCGTGCTCGTGACGACGTAGAGCGCGGCGGCGAGCGGCACCACGGCGACGGTGATGAGCGTCGCGAAGGACAGCAGCGGCATCACCTTGCCCAGCCCGGCGCCCGGGCCTCCGGCCATCCCCTCGCCGAGCTCCGTCAGCTGCCCCCGGGTGCGCCGGTAGGTGTACGTGGCGACGGCGGCGACGATCGTGAACAGCGCCAGGTACACCAGCCCGGCCTCCCCGAGGACGCCGCCGTGCCCGAGGGCGTCCGCCCAGCGCCCGCCGAGGGGCGCGGCGAGCAGGGTGTGTCCGGTCATGCTCCCGCCGGAGAAGAGGTGGTACATCAGGAGGAAGGCGGGCGCCTGGAGCAGGCTCGGCAGGCACCCGGCCAGCGGTGAAACCTGCTCCTGGGCGTGCAGCTCCAGCACCGCCCGCCGCAACCGCTCGGGGTCCTTGGCGTGCTTCCCGCGCAGCTCGGCCACCTGGGGCGCGAGCCTCGTCCGCGCCTTCTGGCCGCGTGCGGCGGCCCGGGACAGCGGGTGCACGGCGAGCCGCACGCAGAGGGTGAACACGACGATGGCGGCGGCGGTGGCGGAGCCGTGGAACAGGGGCTGGAGCAGGCCGGCGAGCTGCTCGACCAGCGAGGCGAAAACGGACATGGGAAGGAGCCCTCCGAGGGTCTCGTCGTACCGGAGAAGTGGATCTCGGCGTGACGGAACCGCGAGGAGGACCCGGAGTGCGGTGAGCCCCTACGCGGCCGTCGGAAGGAGACGGCCGGGCGCTCGGGGACGCCGCCGCCCGGCGGCGTCCGGGTCGCGCTGGGGCAGGAACGCGGTGCGGTGCTCGCGGTCGCGGATGGCCGTGCGCACCCGGGTCGGTGGTACGGCGGGCACGCAGCGCGCGGCGACGACCGCGCAGGCGACCAGCTCGGAGCCGACGGCGGCGAGCGCCACGGCCGCGGAGAGGGCGCCGCCCTCGGCGTACACACCCTCGGAGAAGAGGAACACCAGGAAGCCGAGCAGACCGCACGGCACCAGCCGCGCGACGAGACCACTCATAGCCGCCCCCTCCTCTCTCCCGTGGACGCGGGCACGCCGCCGCAGGGTTCCCCGCGCGACGGCCCGGTGGCAGAACTGTACTCGGGGGCGTTCGCGAGGCGGGGTGCCGATCTCGGCCATGTATGTGAACGCCCCGGCCCGGCGGCGCCCGTCCCGGCGGCGCCCGTCCCGGCGGCGCCCGTCCCGGCGGCGTCCGGCCCGGGGGGACGACGAGCGGCGGCGTCCCGCCGGCGGCCCGCACCCCGGGGCGGCCGCCCCGTCGCGTCACCCGCGCCGCCGCCGTACCGCCGCCGTACCACCACCGGCGGCCGTCCGCGCGCGGTGGCACGGCAGGTGCTCGCCCGTCGACCCACCGGACCCGCCGCACAGCAGTACGGTGTCACCCATGCGCCCCGACACGCCTGCCGATCACATCACCGAAGCCGAGCGTCTGCTGCGCACCGCGGCGCAGTACCCCGAGGACCGCGAACCGCTGCTCCTCCGGGCGGCCGCCCACCTGGAGCTGGCCGGCGCCCGCACGCGCGCGACGACGCTGTACGACGACCTCCTGGCCGCGACGCCGCCTCCGGAGAACCCGCAGCTGGTCAAGGCCCTGAAGGCGGCCAACCTGTGGGAGTACGGCCATGAGGCCGAGGCCCGGGTCATCATCGACGGCATCCGCGCGACGCCCCCGTCGGACGCCGCCGCCTGGGAGATCGTCGCCGAGACACTGGAGGCCCACGACGAGCTGGAGGCCGGCGAGGCCGTCTTCTCCACCGCCGTCACCGCCCTGCTCCCCTCCCCCGACGACGAGGTGCCGTACCCCTCGCAGTCCCTCCTCATGGGCCGCCACCGCGTGCGCCGCCTGCTGGGGCTGCGCCACGACGACTGGGACGTCCTGGCCGACCGCCTCCACACCGGCTCCGTGCCGCTCGACGAGCTGCACGACCCCAAGCGCCTGTGGTCCCTCGGCTCCTCCGACCCGGCGGAACTCCAGGCGGAGATCGCCCGCCTGCGCAGCGAGCTCGGCTCCTACCGCACGGCCCTGTCCCGCCCCTTCCCGGTGGCGGTGCTGCTCTGGCCGGCCGACGAGCTGACCGAGCTGCTCGCGGCCTACCCGGAGCTGGAGTCGGAGTACCCCACGCACGAGGCCCACCTCACCGACCTGGAGGCCTCCCTGCGCGAGCTCTCCGCCGCGGGCACCCCGAACCTGGGCATCGTCCAGGGCACGGTCCCCTCGTACGAGGCGTTCGCCGCCTCCGAGTCGACCTCCCCCTCCAACGCGGCCCTGCTCCCGCAGTACGCCACCACCCTCGCCGCCCGCGGCCGCGCCACCCCCTGGCCCCCGTCCCGCACCTCCCCCTGCTGGTGCGGCTCGGGCACGAAGTACGGCGACTGCCACGGCACGGCGAAGATCTGACCCTCCGGAATTTGGAGCGTTTCCCTCCTCGTCACCGGACCCGTGCAGTATTTTCACCATCAACTACTGCCGTCGACTGGCGCCCTGTTCCCCCACGCAGTCCCAGTCCCTGTGTGCGAGGGAGAACTGCGCCCATGACCAACTCCTACCAGCAGCCGTCCGCCGCCCGCCCCCTGTACCGCATGAAGCGCGTCTGGGCGGGCGGCCTGCTGCTCCTGATGATCGGCACGGGCTGCGGGGCCATGGGCTCCGAGGACACCTCCACCCCCACCACCAAGGCCGCCCCCGCCGCCACCGTCACCACCACGGCCACCGCGACGGTCGCCGCCACCCCCACGGCGGCCCCGGCCCCGGCCCCCACGGTCACCGTCACCGCAACCGTCACGGCGACGGCCACGGTCACCCGCCAGGCCCCCGCGGCGGCCAACAACGACGACGCGACCACCACCGACTCGGACACCGAATCCGACTCCAACTCCGGTGGCGGAAACGTCTACTACGCCAACTGCGCCGCCGCCCGCGCCGCCGGCGCCGCCCCCGTCCACCGCGGCGACCCCGGCTACGCCAGCCACCTCGACCGCGACAACGACGGCGTGGGCTGCGACGCCGGCTAAGGAGGGCCAGCCCCCGGCGGACCACACCCAGCAGGCAGAGCACGGTCCCGAGGCGGGAACTGCGGGCTCGCTCCATGAAGTCATGAGTAGTACTGCTTCATACCTTCCCCAAGGAGCCGCGTTGACCCTGTTTGACATCCCGGGCCCCACGCCCGGCGTCTGTGACGATCCTGAACTGATGTTGGTGCATCAGCACTTCACGACGCTGGACCCTTCGGGCGACCGGTTCGCGAAGGTCCTGCGTCACACCATCGATCAACTCCTGGACGGAGAGAACACCGGTCGATTCGACTGGGACGATCTTCACAAGACCGAGAAAACACACGCGGGCACACTCGTCGAGATCAACCTGCTGCGCGAGCCGGAGTTCAAGCTCGCCAGCGGCGAGGACCTGGATTACTTGATCGAGGGCATAGAAGTTGACTGCAAGTTCTCACAGACCGAATACGGTTGGATGATCCCACCGGAGGCCCTCGGGGAGATTTGCCTTGTCGTCTGGGCCGACGACCGTATGGGCCTGTGGAGCGCCGGACTCCTGCGTGCCGACCGCGAGAAACTCACAACAAGCGGAAATGTCACAAAACGGGGCAACCGAGACGGGAAGTTCCGACTGACCAAGCAGCACCACTCGATGGTCACTTGGCTCTGGCATCGCAAACCCCTGAAGGAGAACCTCCTGCTACACATGGATCCTTTTCTGCGGGCCAAGATTTTAGCCCAGCCTTCTGGCCAGAAGAAGGTCAACGAACTGTTCCGGCGCGCACTTCGGCGACAGATTGACCGGAATGTTGTGAGAACGCTGGCACGGCAGTATGACTACATGGCTCGCGTGCGGGATGACAAACAGAAGACGCGCGCTAGGCCCGCGCTGCGAGAAGAGGGCATCATCATCGCTGGCGATTCAACAAATCACCGGGCTGTTGCGGCGGCCCTCGGAGGCCCCATACCGGAGAAGGGCGAGTTTGTCAGCTTCCGGGTTGCGCGCGCGAAGCCGCATCATGGAACTCGGCCGGTCGCCGAAATCGAAGGCGAACTTTGGGTGGCCGTTCGGGATGATGAGACGACAGACACTCCTGGACCAAAGCTTCCTTCCCGCTAACGGCACCACCGAGGCAGAACCTGATGTCAGAAGACTGGCAACCCCCTACCGGCTCATGGGCGTCATCAGCCGCACGGCGCCGCAATATGCAGGCGATTCGCAGCCGGGACACAAAACCGGAACGGGTGCTGCGCCGACTGCTGCACGCCCAGGGGCTGCGGTACCGCGTAGCCGCCCAGCCCCTGCCCGACCTAAGGCGAACCGCAGACATCGTCTTCCGTCCGACGAAAGTGGCCGTGTTCATCGACGGCTGCTATTGGCATGGCTGCCCGGAGCACTACGTCCCGCCAAGAACCAATCCCGGCTACTGGTCAGGCAAGGTCGCGGGCAATATAGCCCGCGACCGTGACACAGACCGCCGGCTCACCGAAGCTGGCTGGACGGTGCTGCGGTTCTGGGAGCACGAATCAGCTGAGGAGTGCGCGAGCACTGTTCTCCGCGTCGTCCTCGATCGTCGGAAGCGCCTGCTGGAGCGGAAGCTCCGGCGCAACGAGTGACGGGTCATCCTCGGGCTCGAAGTCAGGACTGGGGTCATCGAGCAGCGGTCCGGTGCGCGTCAGGGCTTCCCTGATGCACTCTCCCACCGCGGCGGCCACGGGCGGCGGGAAGGCGTTACCCACCTGCCGGTACCGGGCCGTTTTGCCGCCTCCAGCGAACTCCCACTCCTCTGGAAAGCCCTGGATGAGGGCTGCCTGCGCTACCGTGAGCTTCGGACCGCGGTTGGCCTTCGGATTCCCGAGGTCGCGGTCGGGGTCGATCATCTGGTCTTCGTCGTTGGCGACGCCCATGGCGTCGACACCCAGTGCCGCCCAGGCCTTCTTCGCCCGCGTAGGGCCAAGATCCGCTCCGCCATGCTTTTTGGAGCCACCTACGAGAGTGGGCGCCACGCTGCCCAGCGCGGCGTGCTCCTCCCACCGCTGGAAGCGGTCGGAGTCCTTACCCAACCGCCGCTCCATGGAGGGCCTCAGCTTTTCCAGAACGGTCGTGATCTTTCCCTTGGGCTCTGGCCAGTCAAAGCCCCGGTACTCGTCCCTACGGATGGCGACCAGGATCGCCCGTGGCCGCAGCTGAGGCACGCCGAAGTCGCGCGCCTCAAGAACCCTCCAGCCGCAGATCACGTAGCCGGACTTCCGCAGCCGGTTCTTGATGTGATTGCGGTAGTAGAGAAACTTCCTGCCTGGCTCGACGAGCCCGCGTACGTTCTCGATCATGACTGCCCGCGGCTTGAGCTGCTCGACCAGGTCCAGCATGCGGGGAAAGAGGTCACGCTCATCATCCCGGCCGAGTTGCTTGCCGGCGGCGGAGAACGGCGGGCAGGGCACGCCACCCGCCAGCAGATCAAGCTGGCCGGGCTTGAGCGGCTCACCTTCACCGGTGCCGTCGCCCGTGGTCCCCGGGTCCTCAGCCGGTACGACCACTTCGTCCAGCGGATGGAACTCCTTCACGTCCGCCTCCCGGATGAGGCAGTGCTCCCGCTCCCAGGCCCACTCCGGCCGCTTTTCGATGTTGTGCCTCAGCGTCGCCGCGGCATGCTTGTCGATCTCGACAAGGGCGAGGTGACGGAAGCCGGCCTGATGGAGACCCACCGCTTGGCCACCGGCTCCCGCGCAGATCTCAATTGAGGTCAGGCGGCGATCGGCGGTTGCCATGGGCTCCTCCAGGGGCGGTGTTAACAGACACGCAAGTGTCGCATCCCGCACTGACATCAGGCACACAGCGAGCCGTGCGTCACGCCACGCTACCCTCCCCAGCAGAGCCCGGGACCCCTTTCCGAATCCTCAACCCCGCTGCCAGCCGCGCCCTGCGCGTACATCTACCTGTGCCACAACCCGCACCACAAGATCACTCCGGCCGGACGCCTCTCCCGGACACCGTGGCGGCACTCCCTCACGCGGGCCAGGTCACACACCCGCTGCCGACCACCCCCAGACCGGGCGGTGCGGCGCCGCCTCTCCGGGTACCAGCCAGCTGTCACGGCGTCCCGCGATACCGTGCCTCAGCGCCCTTGCCGGGACACGGAAGCGAGCGGATTGCCAGTCGGCACTCTGGTGCCCGTCCTGCGGGGCGGTACAACGAAGCCAGTCCCGGCTGACGGTCACCACGTTCAGTGCGCTGCCGTCCTCTCCAAGCAACACCGCTGCCATGACCCACTGCGCGTCCTTACACATCACGTCGTACTCATGCCGGCTGAGGTGGACAACGAGACGGGTCGGATCGGTCGTCGTCTTCACCTCGATGTGCGCGGCTTCTCCGCTCACCGTGTCCACGGCCGCGATGTCGTACCCGTACGCGTCCGAGAGCGCGGCGACATGGCTCACACCAGCCGCCCCGCAGTCACGTAACAACCGGAGGACCGCGAGCTCACCTGCGGTGCCTATTTCCCGGCGAGCCTCCTGTGCGGCCGGATCCCAGAGAACCCCAGGCATGGCCGCCGTTCCCGGTTCATCAAGATCGCACTCTCTGACGTGTACGACAGGCTGGTCTGCACCGGTGAGGAGACCGGCCCGGCGCAGCCACACCAGACCTTCGCCGTACTGGACCGGCGTCAGGTCGGCGTAGTCCGGATGATGGGTGAACAGGGCTCTCACCCTGCTGACCTCTGACACTCGCAGGTGCTCCAGCCACCGGAGCGCCGCCCGCCGGGTGCCTTCACCGGGATACACGGGAGTCCAGATGGCGAAGCAGGGCACGCACGTCCGCCATATCCATCCCCGCTGCCAGGGACGGCTCTTCCTCGAGGTCCGCCAGCTGTTGCACCGAGGGGTCGTCCAGAATCCGCCCCATAAATTCCAGTTTCTCCTCCAGACGGAGGGCCACGACGTCGTCAATGGTTCCCTCTGCCGCAAGGACGGTCACGCGAGTGTCCGTCCCCGGAGCGAGCCCTAGACGGTGAATGCGGTCGAGACTCTGGAGAAAGCGTCCTGCCATGAAGTCACGGTCGACATAGACGGCGTCATGGCACACGTGGTGGAGGCTGATCCCCTCGCCCAGGGTGGCCGGGTTGGACAGGAGCACATGACAGTCTGAGTCCTCCCGAAATCGTCGGATTTGCTCTTCCCTGTCGGCGCTCCCGCCGTGGACCACAGCAGGCTGGTAGGCGGCGAACAGACGCTCCATGGTCGTAAGACTGCGCACAAAAGTCGTCCATACGAGCGTTTTGCGTCCCACAGCGGCGTTCTCGGCCACGATACTGAGTGCCTCTTTATACTTGGGCGACAACTCATAACTGGGCAGGTCCTGGAGCAAGGCGTAAAGCGAGTCCGACTGGGGAACAGCGAGCGGTGGCACGCGGTAGTCCAGCGGCGCGTACCTGCTCTCACCCTCCACGAGAAGTGCGGGGCTTGTCGCGGCCATGAGCAGTCGCAGCATCGCCTTGCCAAGGGCGTCGAAGTCCGCCCGTGAGGCCTCAGCGCGGGCGGTATAGCGTCCGACGAGCGCGTCGTACAGCTCCCGGTGCAGCGGTTCCAACGCGACGTGGCGAATCCGAGTTTCAAAGGGTGGCAGCCCGAGCTCCCGCTTCGTGGTCCGCGTGAACAGAGGCCGCAGGACACTGCTGGCATAGGCGAGATCACCTCCGGCAACCGCCTGCGTCACAACGCGACGCCCGTGTCCAGGCCAGACGAAAGACAGCAAGTTTTCGAGGTCCCGCGCACCGTTTGGAGCTGGAGTACCCGTGAGGATGAGACGTCGGCGGGAAAGCGGGCCGAGCGCCATGCACGCACTGCCGTAGATCCCCTGAGCGCCGAGCTTCATGCGGTGGGCCTCGTCCAGAATAAGCATGGACGGAGCAGCCCTGAGCCAGGCGGCGAGGGCGCCGAGGGACCGGTCCAGCCGTTCGTAATTGACGATCAAAAGCTCGGCAGCGGGATCCGGGCTCCCGCCCATCACCCTGGCGGCGAGGGGCTCCCTGAAGCACACCTGGTTCTCGTACAGCCATGACTCATAAGCCGACTTGGGGCTGACTACGAGCAACCTGTGTACCTCGCCGCGGGCTCGCATCGCCGCGAACAGAGCCAGTCCTACGCGCGTCTTGCCGGCACCCGGCACGGAGAAGTTGGCTCCGTGCCGCATCGACAGCAGATGCGCGATGTCCCGTCGCTGGAAGTCCGTGAGGCCCGCGCTCCAGCCGCCCCCAAGGAGCCCGCGGACGCTGTCCGGGTCAACAGGACCGGAGGCGTCCGGCTCCCGGAGACGGCTCTGCGCCGCTTCGGCATCGTCCAGAACGCCGCCGACGAGGGTCGCGAGTTCGTCTTCCCAGCTGACTGACTCCGCGTGTGGCCAGCTGCCCAGCGCTTCGAGGCCGGTGAGGAACTCATCAAGGTCCACTTCGGCGGAGAGGAGCGTGCGCTGCCCCGCTGCCGGGTAGTAGCCAGCGAGTCTGGCGAAGTCCGCCTCGAGCCCAGGGGCTGCCCGCAGCACTGCTCTGGTGCGGGTAACGTCGAACGAGATACGCAGAGACGGTTGTCCGGTGACAGTCACGCGTCCTCCTGCCTGACCGCCTCCAGCAGCCACGACACCCCGTCGCCGGGGGCGTTGATGCTGCGAGCGGACTCATGGGCGAGCTTGCCGAGCGTGGCGCGGAGATTCACGACGGCTTCGTCAAAAGCCTCTTCGTCCAAGCTGCGGGAGGCCCTGGCCAGGACAAGGTCAGTAACACATTGCTCAATGTCCTGGCAGGCGTCAGCAAGCCGGTCAGGGGCGGCTTGCTTGCGCTTCCGGACTCGCGCATCCTTGCCTGCTGGCTGCAGGGCGGACTCATGGGCGTCTTCGGCCGCCGCGATGATCTGCGACGCGGCGGTACCGCGCTCCGAAAGGTTTCCCTCCTCGGCCGATTCCACAGCCTTGGCACGAAGGATCATGTCGGTGAGAGCCTTGGCTTCGGCCACCTGCGGCGCGGCCGATGTCACCGAACGGTTGAGACCGGGAATCGCCACTGCTGACGGTGAGTTCACCACCGTCTTCAGCTCTTCCGGTAGACGCTGGTTCAGGTAGCGGATCCTGAAGTCGGGCTCAATGAGCCGGACATCCGTCTTGGAGAAGTTGAGCACGATCGCAACCAGCCGCATCTCTTTGAGAAGTTCGGCGTTGTCACGGCTGGCCGCCGCTTCCTTGACATACCGGCGGTGAAGCTCCCTCAGCTTCTCCTGCTGCTTCTCGAAGTCGAGCAGCCGGAGCTCCGTACCGCCCTCCCGGGACCTCTCGATAAGGTCCCGGAGGCAGGACAGGATCCACAGATCCTGCTCACAGGTAGTGACCCGGATGTGAAAGTCCCTCGCGATATCCGTCAGCTGCTTACCCATGAGTTGCTGCTCCTCGATGGCGAGGAGCCGGTTGATGTACGAGTAGTCACGCCGCCTGTCAGGCCGGAGCTGCAGCGACAGCTCAACGGCGTTGATGTCATCCCAAGTGCAGGACTCAGGCAGCACGCCCACCCGCATATTGGCGACACCAAGCTCCTTGAGCGCGGCACGCCGGGTGTTTCCGTTGACGAGGATTCCGTCCCGGGTGATAAGTCCCGGCTCGTTCTGCTTAAAGTCACGCAGGCTGTCCTTAAGGGCGTCGAAATCGGGGTCTCGCTTCGACGGGTCAGCCGGCTGCGCCTGCAACAGGTAATGGAGGTAGTCCTGGCCCTCCGGCCGCCACGCATCCTCATCCAGCAGCAAATCACGCTGCGGGTCGTGGCTGCGCTGCGCCCTGATCCGGTGCGTACCCGGGTTGTAGTACAGCGAGTCCACGGGCATGTCGATGACCTCGACGCTCAACGGCTGCGTGCGCCACTCGATGGTCAGCGTCTCGGGGACTCCCTTGCCGCTGGTGGCTTCCTTAAGGCGCTGCTCAACGAGCGTGCGGTTCTCTGCGGCTAGCGGAGGACGGCCGAAATCCTTACTCACAAGGTGCTCCTGCTTAGGACATATGACGTATGAATGAAGGGCCCGCCACGGAGGCCGGTGATGCGCCGGCCTCCGTGTGAACGCGGGTACTGATGAGATCAGCCGGCCGACGGTGCGAGAACCTTACGCACCTGTGCCCGCGACTCCGCAGGAAGCGTCCGGTAGTCAGCCCAGAGCCGCTCTACCGCGCTGAACTCGCGCCTGTCGTAGGCGACCCAGGCGGCGAGCATCTTGCGCTCAAGGCTGCCGAGGCCGGCGACCGCAGACAGAACGACGGCCAGGTCCGTGGGCTTCCCGCGGCCGCCGACCCGGCAACGGTTGCACTCCGTCACCAGCTCCGTCCGCTCACTGCCGTCCGGCTGCTTCACCAGACGCCGGGCGATGTCCAGTTGCGCCGTCTCGTACGTGCCGGCGTAGGTCTCACCCGGCGTGATTCCGCACGAACGACAGAAGTGCCCGTCCTTCGCCAGCACCTCACGACGCTGCGTCTGCGTAATGGACGTACTGGGCCGCGACCCCTTGCCCGGCTCCCAGACAGCCTCGCCGGGCCGCACGAACCGCTGCTCGTGCTGGCCGAGGGAGGCGTCCTCGCGGTTCGTGTCGATCTGCCAGCCATGGTCCCGCAGGTCCCGCACCCGGCGGTCAGCCTGGCTGACGCCCGGGAAGGCCGCCTTGACGTCCTCCTTGGTGAAGACGTTCCCCTCCCCCACCACAGTGACGAGCCAGAGCGCGGCACGCTTCATGGTGCCGAGCTTGCTGTCCGTCCACGAAGGCAGATCCATCACGTTCCCCTTAC
The DNA here is from genome assembly GCF_056432045.1 of Streptomyces sp. NPDC045701. Classification (NCBI taxonomy): domain Bacteria; kingdom Bacillati; phylum Actinomycetota; class Actinomycetes; order Kitasatosporales; family Streptomycetaceae; genus Streptomyces; species Streptomyces sp. NPDC045701. The sequence goes on from NZ_JBWKJV010000002.1 coordinate 419,826, forward strand.
GCCAGATGCCGAATGCCAGCACTCCGGAACGGTCATGCCGTCCGGGGTGATGCAGCTCAACCATTGCCTGCGGCGCAGCGGAAATCCACCCCGGAGGGCCCGTTCGCGGCCCCGCGTACTACGCGGCAACGCGTACGTCACACCGGCCGCAGCCCCTACCGGTGCGCGTGGCATCGGAGCACAATTGATCACTCGTCAGTTGTCGTCAGGAGGGGTGTGCAATGACCGACGGACCCGGGCGCGGACGGACACGTCCCGAGTTGCCACCAGCACATGCCCAGTTCGTAACCGCCCTGGGGGAGGTCGTGAGAAGCGCAGGTCTGGCCCAGTACCGCTTAGCGGCCAAATCTGAGGTGTCACCAACGGCGCTCTCTGGCTACCTGTGTGGCCGCAGGCTTCCCCTGGCCGGGGACGCAGTTGACCGTCTCTATATCACTGCGGAAAAGCACGCCAGGTCGGCACAGCGCTCCCTGCCCTGCTCGCGCGACAGACTGCGCGAGCTCTTCCAGCTGGCACGGCTTGAGCGCTGGGAAACGAGTGTCGGCACAGCCACTGCCCGCAAGGAGTCCCCTCCCGTCGCGCCAGAGGAGCCGGCTTCCCGCCCGGTCGCTGCACGACGACGCCTCCAGCGGCGTGTCCGCATGTACGGAGCACGGCACAGGCTGCCGCACCCGATGGCACGCGCAGCGGTGCCGGTCCCCCCGCAGAAGGGGGACCGGCACCGCGCAGCCACTCGAGACGTGGTGCCGTGGGCTGCTGAGGCGGAGGAAGTCCGCCGTCATTTCGCCGAGGGCCGCGACTGGGATGCCTACCTGATGCTTAGGAACACGGCGAATACTGTGCCGGCGAACGAGTTTCCGGGCGTCGTTTCCTCCTGCCGGGCGGCGGGCCTGGAACAGGCGGTGGAGACCCTTCTCATGACGGCAGCCGAACGGGAGGTCCGGGCGGTCCTCACCATCACTGCGGCCTTGCACGAGCAGCGGCAGTACGAGGATGCCGGGGTCATGCTGACAGCAGCCAGCAGCTCCATCTGAGACGCGCCTAAGCGGCGGGCCCCACGCCGCTTCCTCACCTTGGCTTCCGGCACCATGCCCTATGGGGGCAGAGCTGTGCCACCTCCTCGGCGGACGTCCTTCCTACGTGGGGGTTCAGGTGCATCCAGCGCCCCCCTTGGCCCCTCATCGACAGGCCCCTATAGAGCTGGTGGGACGAGAACATGTCTCGGCCGGCGCTGGGCTGATGCTGGTGACCACGACAGCGTGAGGGTGCACCGCGTAGGCGACAACCAGGCGGTGTTCGCCCTCGGACCGCCAGACCTCTTGTCGGGCAGCTCCTTGAGCAACGTCCAGCATCCCTCTGCCCACGTGCTTCTTGCTGTCTTTGAGCAAACCTTCGAATTGCGCACGGGCGGTCCCTTTAGAGTAAAGGTCGCGAATCATGCAGGCCCCAACCCCTAGAGCAGCCCACCCAAAGGTGACCCGGGCACACAACTCGCCGAAATAGGCGGTTACTCGGCATTTCTGCCTCACTATGTGAATTGATCTTTCGACAACAGCGTGGGGCAGGGAGACGGGTCACCCCTCCACGGCCAGCTGCAAGCCGAGGACTGTGAAGACGCTTCGGTGTAAAGAATTGCTAGTGTCCTGCGCCGGGAATTCGTTGGATTAGTAAGCTGTCTCCATGGCGAAGATGGGGCGGCCGATGGCCGAGCTGGTGTTGTCGGAGGATGAGCGGGCGGCGCTGGTGCGCTGGTCGCGG